>JAQTLI010000237.1 GCA_028714995.1 Methylobacter sp.
ATAGCAAAAGATGATGCCGAAGCCGCTCTTGTTGCAGAAAAAGGCTTTGACAGCAAAGTTATTGATTTTCGCAATGATGATGAGCTCAGCGCCATTGGTATAGGTGCTGATGTCGATATCCTGTTTTGTTTTTATCCCAGGGATTTTGATAATGTATTTTTAACTATTTCGGCGCGGGCGATAGATAAAAACATTACCATTGTCGCCATTGTTGATGATCCGGAATCGGCTGAAAAATTACTGGCCGCAGGTGCTAATAAAATCATCGATCCTTATGAGATTTGCGGTAGAAAAACGCATGAAATGTTAACCAAACCGGATATTACCAATATTCTGGATGATACCGTTTTCGGTCGATATGATTTAAATATGGCGCAAATAGAAGTCCTTGAAGGCTCCTGTCTGGAAAACACCAAAACCAGCGACTTAAAGTTGAGTGAAAAGCATAATCTGATACTCATCGGTGTTGTCGACAGGGAATTGGGTGATCAATTGCATTTTGCGATCGGTGAGAAAGAACATTGTCTGGATGCGGGGGATGTTCTGGTGGTGATGGGGCCTGCAAGGGAAATAAAAGCGTTTAAAAAAGAGGTCGAGCAATGCTGAGATTGGTGAATTCAACCCGGCTAAAGGACCTGGATGTTTAACAATCCTTTTATTAAACAACTGTTCGGCAGTTTTCTGGACTTGGCGCCTATCCTTGCGGTTGTTTTGGTGTTCCAGGTTCTGGTTATCCGGCAACCCATTCCGGATGTCGGCAACTTAATCGCCGGCACTCTTTTCGTTGTTTTCGGTCTTACCCTTTTTATTCAGGGGCTTGAACAAAGTCTGTTCCCGATTGGCGAGTCGATGGCTTATGCGCTTGCCCGTAAAGGTAGTTTGTTCTGGCTGCTGGCCTTTGCCTTCTGTCTGGGGTTTGGCGCCGCAGTCGCTGAACCGGCGCTGATCGCGGTTGCCGAAAAAGCCGCAAACATTGCCAGTAATGGTAATCTAATAGAACAAACCGATGCAGCAAAGGCTGGTTATGCGCTGGGGTTACGCATTACCGTCGCGTTGTCTATCGGTCTTGCTATTCTGGTCGGTGTATTGAGAATTATCCGGGGCTGGCCGGTGTATTACCCGGTTTTCTTCGGTTATGTTTGTATTGCCATCATGACTTCTTTCGCACCTGTCGAGATCATTGGTATTGCCTATGATTCTGGCGGCATCGCTACGTCCAGCATTACTGTTCCGCTGGTGACTGCCCTGGGTGTCGGTTTGGCTACATCAATCAAAGGCCGTAACCCGATGACCGATGGTTTTGGTCTTATTGTTTTGGCGTCATTGATGCCAACGATTTTTGTTATGGTTTACGGGATGGCTATATGATCGACTGGTTAATGCATTTTGTGTTGAAACTGTTGGTAACCTGTCGCGATATTCTACCGATTGTCGTCATCATCATTGGATTTCAGTTGCTGGTCATTCGAAAACCTTTGGCTCATCCAAGAAAAACCATCATCGGCTTCTTCTATGTCTTGCTGGGTATTGTTTTTTTTCTTGAGGGGCTGGATTTGGCCTTGTTTCCGCTTGGAAGTTTGATGGCGAAGCAGTTGACCACCCTCGAATTTTTGGGTGTTAATTCACTTGATGAGGTCAGCTCCTGGCAAGCCTATTCCTGGGTTTATATTTTTGCCGCCAGTATTGGCTTTGCTACTGCTTTGGCTGAGCCTTCCCTGCTCGCTGTCGCCCTTAAAGCCGAACAAATTTCAGGCGGCACGATCCGGGCCTGGGGATTAAGAATTTCTGTCGCAATCGGTGTGGGTTTCGGTCTGGCCCTCGGTACCTTTCGGATCGTTACGGGTTCGGAATTCTATTTATATATTATCGGGGGTTATATCATCGTCATGATACAAACCCGGTTCGCCCCCAAGCTGATTATCGGTCTGGCCTATGATTCGGGCGGTGTAACGACATCAATGGTTACTGTGCCGCTGGTGACCGCATTGGGTCTGGGGCTGGCCTCTGCCGTTCCCGGTCGCAATCCGTTACTGGATGGCTTCGGCTTGATCGCCTTCGCCAGTTTATTTCCCATTATTGCTGTCTTGGGTTACGCGCAAATCGCGCAGTGGCTTAACAGACGCAGTCTTTCATCCAAACCCTGAGGAATACCATGCATTTCAAATTAATTATCGCATTTGTCGAAGATGACAAAACTGACCTGGTGCTGGAGACCGCGCGCAAAAACGGCGCCAAAGGCGCAACCGTTGTCAATAATGCGCGCGGCGAAGGCATGAAGCAATCGAAAACTTTTTTCGGCCTGACCCTGGAAACTCAGCGTGATGTGCTGATGATGCTGGTCGAAGAGCATCTTAGTCGGCACATTTTGGAAGCTATTGCCAAGGTCGCTCAATTCGACGTCAAACCTGGCACCGGCATTGCCATTCAGATCGATGTTGAGGACGCCGTTGGCGTTATGCATCAGGTTGAACAATTAACCCATGAACTTGAGGACCAAATATGATTGAGCCCCGCATTGTAATCCGCGTCAGAGATGTTATGAAAACCGACTTTGGCACCATCGACGGTATTGCTACCATAGAAGATGCGCTGAAAAAGATGAAATCGCTTAAAACGTCGGTGCTTGTCGTCAATAAACGCCATGATGATGACGAATACGGCATGATTAATTCCGGTGACATTGCCCGCCATGTGCTGGCGAAAGACCGTGCGCCGAATCGTGTTAACGTCTATGAAATTATGAGTAAACCGGTGATTTCTGTACATCCTGATATGGACATCCGCTATTGTTCGCGACTGTTTGCCGACTATAATCTGGTCAGGGCTCCGGTTATTGAAAATAACAAGCTTATCGGCATGGTCAGCCCGAATGCGCTGGTACTGGATGGGATGTACAATTCGTTGTAAATAAACAGGCGATGTAATGCGCTCCTGCGAGTCAGGCAGCTCCCGTTCCGATACGGGGAGTGATAAATTAAACTTTTTGAAAAAGGCAGTTGATCATGTTGAAATTGTTAAGATTTAATTCCAGAATTTGGTTCTTTCTGGGCTTTCTCGGGTGTGTTTTTTTGCTGGCGATGGGCGCTTATTTTCAATTCGTAGATGGCCTGGATCCTTGCCCCTTGTGCATTTCCCAGCGCATTGCCATTTTACTGACCGGTCTGGTTTTTTTAAGTGCCGCCATCCACAATCCCGGACAGACCGGCGTTACGGCTTATGCCATTTCAGGCGCGGTAACGGCTTTGTGTGGCGCGGCGATTTCAACCCGTCATGTCTGGATACAGCACATGCCCGCTGATAAGGTGCCGGAATGCGGCCCCGGTCTGGAGTACGTGCTGCAAAACTTCCCTTTGTTTGAAACTGTTAAATTAATGCTCAGCGGCACGGGTGATTGCGCCAAAGTAGACTGGACGTTGCTAGGTTTTAGTATGCCTGCCTGGACCTTGCTCGCCTTTTTAATGCTGGCGACGCTAAGTCTTTTGCAAATCTGGAATCGTGAAACCTATCAGTCTTAAACGAGATCAAAATAATGGAAAAATTTTTATTGGCATTATTGCTTGCAAGCTGTTTTTCATCCGCACAAGCTGCAGAGGACGTAACCTCTTTGCATCGCGCGATTGCGGGGAAACAACGTTCAGCAGAACATAAAGCCCGGGATAAATACCGGCATCCACAGCAAACGCTGGAATTTTTTGACGTCAAGGAGAATATGACTGTCGTCGAAGTCTGGCCAGGCGAAGGCTGGTACACGGAAATTTTGGCACCCTATTTAAAAGATAAAGGCAAATTGTATGCTGCGCATTTTTCACCCGATGCTGACCAGCCTTATTTTAAAAAGAACCTGCAGGCGTTTGTTAAAAAGATAAAAAGTCAGCCGAAGGTATACGGAAAAGTCGAGTTAACCGTGCTGCAGCCGCCAAAATTCTTGCAAATAGCGCCGGATGGGTCGGCAGACAGGGTTTTAACGTTTCGTAACGTGCACAACTGGATGAAAAACGATCAGGCCGCCGCCGTATTTAATGCCATGTACAAAGCACTAAAGCCTGGTGGTATTTTAGGTGTCGTGGAACACAGAAGCTCAATGTTAAAACCGCAGGATACAAAAGCTGAATCCGGCTATGTTAGCGAGGATTATGTGATTGCGCTGGCAAGAAACGCAGGATTTGAGTTTCTGGGAAAATCTGAAATCAATGCCAATAGCAAGGATACCAAAGATTATCCAGAAGGTGTCTGGACCTTGCCACCAGCTTTAAAGCTCAAGGCTAAGGACAAAAAGAAATATCTGGCTATCGGTGAAAGTGACAGGATGACCATTAAGTTTATTAAGCCGCATTAAAATTGGAAGCACAGAGTTCCAACTTGGCGCTTTTACGCAGTCAGGGGAATAAAAACGGTTACACAGTTTAAAATCGTTGCATGAGAACAAGAAAAAAACCGGCTATTCATGTAACTATATTGATGGATTTCGCACAGGCACTGACTAAATATGCACATTAGCTCGGAGTTAGAGTCGAGAGGGAACACGAAAGCTTTTTCTGTCATGCATTATTTATTAGGTCATTGAAAAGTAAGTAAAAATACTTAGTGTATTAAATATGTTCAATGTAACAAAACTGTAATAAAAACCGTAAGTAAGGATTGTTAAAAACTGCTTTTCCACAGAGTTATCCACAGATTCTGTGGGTAACTCAAATAGTCTAAACCATATAGTGACTTAGTCTTAAAACATCAAAAATTATTCAAAGATTATGGCCAAGTTGCAAAGCGGGAATGAGCTGATTTTCAGGGTTGCCATTCCAATTCCTATTTATCGATTGTTTGATTATTTGGCTCCGGATGATATCGATCTGTCTAATATCAAACCAGGGATCCGTCTGGAAGTTCCCTTCGGCAAAGGTAAAAAAATCGCATTTCTGGTTGAGTGTGTTCAGTACAGCGACGTGGATACCGGTAAATTAAAACGAGTCGAACGGATTTTGGATGAAACACCGTTATTGTCAGCTAAAGATTTGCGGCTGCTGCATTGGGCCAGTCGGTATTATCATCATCCCTTGGGCGAAGTATTCAGTGCTGCATTTCCCGTGGCGCTCCGCCAGGGAAAATCAGCTGTTGTTCAGGCAGAAAAACGTTATGCGTTGACTGAATTGGGCAAGGCTACCGTTAGCGAGCAGCTCAAGCGCTCACCCAAGCAAAAAAGTGTGCTGGAAAAATTTCAACATCATCCGTTGGGCCTGTCTGAAACTGAGCTGTCTGCATGGAATGAAAACTGGCGGCCTTCGGTAAAGCAGTTAATAGGCAAGCAATTGCTGGAGATTGGGCGGCCTGATTCCAGAGTAAATACCGCTCTATCCGTAATCAGGGATGAGGCTCTGCAATGCAA
>JAQTLI010000238.1 GCA_028714995.1 Methylobacter sp.
CGTGATGAGCTAATCCACGAAAACAGCGAGAACGTCGACGAACATATGAAAGAAATCGGGAAAGAGGCTACGAAAGACCTTGCTCTTGAGCTTAAGAATCAACTTGCCTCCGCATTCAAGGGAAGCAAGTTCATTAAGATCAAATAATCGCTATGTCTTTTACGCCAAGCGATATCGTTGCCGGCTTAGCTTTCTTACTCTCAGCCTACGCCACACTGAAAACTGTTCAGTTCAATGATCGGCAGAAATCTCTCATCGAAAGCCAAGAGAAGCTGAATCAACGCCTGCTTGAAAAGGAAGATGCTGAATCAGTTTTAGACAAGAAGGCTGACATCGGAGCGACGTTTGTAAAGCTCGGCAGCAACAATTATCGTTTGAAGATATGGAACAAAGGCAAAGCTGCTGCTCAGAATGTTTCAATTGAATTTCCAGACGGGAATGATTGCATCGTTGAATCGGAAATTGCTGAAAAATTTCCTCTTGAAGTTCTCGACACGCATCAGTCTGTTGAGCTTATTGCCGCCGTTCATATGGGAACAAAAAGAAAGCATGCGATCAAATTGCTGTGGGCTGATGGTTTCAGTCAATCAAACGAGAAAATTGTCTATCCAACGCTATGACGCATAACCCTGCGTTCGAGGCGACCTGCGCGAAAAGCCGCGCAGGCGCCTCAACTTCACGTTAGGCTCTATATAAATCTCTCTATATTGCGATCAATTTCCTTCAGCTTGCTTCTGGCGTGGCCATTGTCCTGTTTCTCTGCTGCTGATTCTCAACCCTTGCTGAATACAGTTAAAGCGTTCTATGGTTGGGTATTGAAAAATGGAGATGCCGCTTCGCGCTTTGAACCAAAGATAGTGAATGTTTCGGGGGAGTACCCGTTTCTTCCTTGACACCACATCGTTGCATGCATTCACCGAAGAACTCATGAACAGCCAGCAGTTCTCGCCTCAGTTTCCAAACGCTGTAGCGAGGTACTATACAAAGTACCAAAAGGAATTTGAGGCGCTAACTCAGAAAGACTTTGACGAATATGCACGCGACGGAAGGGGGCCTTTAATGGATGTCGAAGACATGGACATCTATTTTTGTGCGCAGGAATACGAGTACACACCAAAATTTATCGATAGTCTCAAGGTCAGCAAGTTCACGGTCAATGGCGACACTGCGACAGCAGTAATTGAATCCCCATATAAATGGCAAACTACTTTTCATTTTACGAAGGTTAAGGGGCAATGGCTTATTTCAGGCTACTGTGTTTACCAATAACGCCTAACCCTGCGCTCAAGTCCGCTCCCTCCGGTCGCTGGGACGCGCCCTAGCTCCACAAACCTCACAGGGTCACCCTGCCTGGCTGTGGGCAATAGACATCCATGTCAATCGCTATCATACTCCGTAACAGTAGTTAACGTCGGCCGTGTCCGCCGCCATGACTTCCTCCCCAGCCTTGCCGCCCACCGCCAGGATGTCCGTCTCTGCCTCCATCATGACTTCTGCCCCAGTAATAACCGTCACTATTACTGCGCCTATGACCACCCCAGTAATAATCGCGACCCCAACCGAAATTTCCGTAAGGCTGGTGTCTATAATAGCCATATGGTCTATATCCGTAGGGCTGGTAGCCATAATAGCCATATGGCCTATATCCGTAAGGCTGGTAGCTATAATTGAAATCATAGTAAGGGCCATATCCGTAATTACCTACGGACTGACTATAAGGATAGGAATAGGGATAAGCAACGCAGCCTGATAGCATGAGTGCAAATCCAAAAACGGCGGGCAGTAGCAATCGTTTCATATCGACCCTCGAACAATGTAGTCATTCAATCTTTGTTGTTTGGATTGGCGCTAATATCAATATTCCTTATATGTGAGACAAGGCAAAACTTTTCCATTCGCCCCGAAATAACGCCTATCCTAAACCACTTACGATCTAACCCGCAACTCGTCCTCGCGATTGCAAAACATCCCTGTTTTTTCCCGACAATTCGATGCACTAATATCGAATTAATATTCGAATCTAACTGACATCTCCATTCGTTTAAACATCGGTACGTCGGGCAAGGATAAAACTGTTTCCAGACCTACGAGACTATGGGGCTTAATACTTGTCGAGTCACACCATCTCGCCCGACTCATTAAAATGAATCTCCCTGACTTCATCATCCTCGGTAATTTGCGCATGCTTTAAAACGCCATCATTGTAATATTGATACTGATGTTCGGATTCAACCTCGCCATATACCACTTTCTGGCAAAGCAGCATTCTGTTCTGGGCATCAAAACTACCACGATAATAGGTGTTTCGATTGTTTAAGCTGTCTTCAGTTATTTCGTTGACCAGCTTTAGCGGGAGTTTGATGCCGCTGTAACTGACAAAATAGCGAAATTGGGTTTGTTGTTCTTGATTCATGGTGTACGGGTTTTAAGAAAAAAGATGAGTGGAGATAATCTCTATGATTTGATTCAGGGTCAGGTTTTCATTTTCCCCGACGATATTATGCGCGGAAATGGGATATTTCAGGTCTATGCCATACCGCCCTGCGTTCTGGCCAAAGGTGTAGATATAGGCGGAAATATTGGGTTGGTCAATCGTACATAGATCGATGGCCTGAAAATGCTGCTCCTGAGTATTCAACGCCAACGTATTTTCGCCATAACGATGAACAAGCTCCAATAACAGCAGCTTAAGCGGAATATCTTTGTTTATAGCCCAAACATTCATACCGGCACGAAGAGTCAAACCTTCCTTACAACGACTGGCCTGGCGTAATAGCTCAGTATCAACAGACTTTGCGCTTTGTTGATTAACCACAGCGAAACTATAAAACTCAGTACAGCGCTGCCGGCAATCCATAAATCCGCATACATGACATTATCCGCCAGCAGCCAGTCGGCCATGCCGGCACCTGTAAACAAGGCTATTAACGGCACCAGATACAATAACAGGGACGCGCGCAGCAATAGGTTTTCATCGATAGCGACCATGACTTGATCGCCGGTTTTCAGTTGAATGTCGCTATCGACCGGTACGGACTTTTTCTTGAGAACACTGCCGACTGCGTTGGTCGCACACGATGTTTTTTGCAGGCAACCACCACACGCACTATTAGGTCCGCTTTCGACCCAGACTTGATGGTTTTCTATTTTCACCACTACCGCTAATTCTTCTATCATCGCTGTAACCCTAAAACGTAATTGGATAGTGTGGAAGCCGTTCGTGCTGAGCTTGTCGAAGCATGAGCGGTTTCCACACACCCATTTGGTGAGCATTCCAAAATCCCGCAACCCTTCGACAGGCTCAGGGCGAACGGAATTTTGGAATGGTCAACTGCATTTTTTAGGATAACCATTCAATCAATAAGGTCTGGATAACTGTAGCTGCGGATTCATGAATTTATTGCACCTATAAAGGTTAAATATTAATCCCAAGCCGGTGCCAGCATTTTTAACCAGGTATCCAGTCTTGCGGGGGTAAGGTCTTTCTGGTTTTCCTGATCCAATGCCAAGCCCACAAAGTGGTTATCGACGACTGCTTTAGAACTTTGAAAGTTATAACCTTCGGTATCCCATTCGCCAATTAGGGTGGCGCCGCATTGTTTGAACTGCTCATACAGAAAGAACATGGCATCAACAAATTCTACCGGATAGGTTTTTTGATTCCCCAGCCCATAAATCGCCACTTTTTTACCGCTGAAATCCTGCCCTGCCAACTTAGGTAAGAACTCCTCCCAGCTTTCAGTCGCGTTGCCGGTTGATAAGCCTGGCAACTGACCTTCGCCATAAGTGGGTGTGCCCAGTATCAGGGTGTCATACGCCAGCATATCAATCACGTCGGCATTGCGAACATTCACCGGCTTGGCGGCAACAGCCGGACCCAAAGCAGTGGCAATATCTTTTGCAATACGCCGTGTGTTGCCGGTATCCGTGCCAAAAAAACGCCTACTTTAGCCATGATTCCCTCGCCGGGTGTCGCTGCCCACCGTTAAGAATTTATTCGCACCTACAGGGACAAATATAGTATCTGTTTTAATACTGTATTTGCAGCAATCCTGTAGCTTTGTTTGCCTGTAATTCCTGCCATTCATCCGGGGTATAGGCCTTAACGCTGACAGCGTGAAGCTTGCCTGACGCCAAGGGTTCTTTTAACGTTGCCATGACCAGTTGCTGTTTTTTTACTAACGCTAACTCACTGAATTGCGAACTTACCACCGTGATCACTAAATCACAGCCCTCCCCTTCGACCAATACTTCTGCATCGTTAATACCCTGTCGAACCAGCTGCACAACCTCGCTGGTGGTCAATGCATCGTTTGCAGCTTCTGCTTGTTTCGGCACGGCGGCTGTTAATAAGGGTAATAGACTGCCGTTGTTGGACATTTCTTCAATAATGTCGCAACCGCCCACAAGCTCTGCGTTAACAAACAGCTGGGGATAGGTCGGCCAGTGGGAAATGCTCGGTAACTTTTCACGTATAAAAGGCGCTTCCAGCACGTTCACATAAGCGTAAGGGATATTGGTCGCATTGAGTATGCCTACTGATTTGGCTGAAAATCCGCATTGCGGATTAGCCGGTATGCCTTTCATGTAAAGAATGATCGGATTTGTTGCCAGTTGATTGCGTATTTTGTCTTCGGTTTTCATAAGTTTCTCGTTTATTATTAAGAAATTTCTGCACAGTCCTTCGACAGGCTCAGGACGAACGGTAAGCTGTTGATTCCATTCGTGGTGAGCCCTTCGGCAACGCTCAGGTGAGCTTGTCGAACCATGAATGGAATCAACTAATCGTTGTCGCTCTTGCACCTGCAATGTTATTGCTGCCCAGCCTGCTGCCTGAGTTTGGTTTCGGCTTTTTTTATCAACCTGATCTCGCCTTCCCCTTTAACGACATCAGCATCAACAATACATTGCTCAACGTCATCGACAGATGGGATGTCGAACATGGTTTTCCGCAAGATCTGCTCCATGATGCTGCGTAAACCGCGTGCTCCGGTTTCACGTTCTATAGCTTTTTTGGCGATTTCAATCAGGGCATCCTGTTCGAATTTCAACTCCACACCTTCGTAGGCAAACAGTTGTTGATATTGACGAACCAGCGCATTTTTAGGTTCGGTCAAAACCTGAATCAATGTGTCTACATCCAGTGGTTCCAATGGCGCCAACACCGGAAAGCGACCAATAAACTCAGGAATTAAACCAAACTTGCGCAAATCACTGGGCTGGGTCGCATTCAGCATAGCTTCCAATGCCGGTTTTTCAACCGTTTTGTTCACTTCGGCATGAAAACCGATGGCAGTATTAGTCGGCACCAGGCGTCTTTCGACATGTCTTTCCAGGCCCGGAAATGAACCTCCCGCAATAA
>JAQTLI010000239.1 GCA_028714995.1 Methylobacter sp.
GTCAGCACCGAGATGAGCCTGCATGTGCTGGCTTACAATCTCAAAAGGGTGATGAATATACTGGGAACTACAACCCTGATGGAAGCAATGGTGGCCTGATGGCCATTTGTTGTTTTTAAGCTCTATTTCCATGGCTAACTGGGGGCTTTTGGTTTTATCAATCGGTAACCGGAAAAATCCTACCGACCCAGAATCGTACACCAAATGGATTTTGTTGCAGCAGAATTCCGTTTAAACGCCGACTATTTTATTTTTTGACGTTTTTACACGGCCTGGGTCGAGCTCGGCCTTTCGCGAATGCCGCAGTTCGTCCATAAGCCGACAGTCAAAATTTTTACAAAATCAATCGAAACTGATCACATGAATTGTCAATCAGCGTTGAAAATTTCCAGTTGTCAGCGTCCATATTTCCAGGTCTTTCTGTTCGCCTTTTTATTAAATCAATACCTTAAATCGCACTTCAATTGGGAATGGGTATGCTGATTGCTTGAAATAAACGGTGCTGATTTACAAAAATGTACTTTCACTCTAATAGCAAAAACTCCAAGCTTATGTGTTAAAATGCATCTTGTAACTGTATACGACTTCATTAGTCGCTTAAGCTCCATACCCTGCTGCCGTGCGCGTCACTGTCAAGGGCGACAGTAACGAGAAAGTCAATAGATTTACTACAAGGATGAAAAATCCTGACTCAGTGAATTGCGCAGTGGAAAAGCCCCGCGCAGAAACAAAGCCGCATCGAACCAATACGGAAGTGGATGGCGCAGCTTGCTACGATGGGTTTTTGTCTTGCATGAGGAATATTTTTTCTCTGGAGCTATTTGTGCCTCCAGGATTAAGATGACTCACGATTATTTTTTCAGGTGAATAATGGCTGATTCAACAAACACATGGTCCAAAAAAATTGCGATTGGCTCACTGCTTATCGCTGTAGTTGCTGGTAGTCTTATAATCTACTCCATGCCACTAAAAGAGGTGCTGAACCAGAGTCATCAAATTAAATCATGGCTGGCGGAAACCGGTTATGCAGCGCCAGCAGTATTTACCCTGGCGGCCGCTTTGCTTACCGCTATTGGTATTCCTCGTTTGCTGTTATGTTCATTGGCGGGGGTAGTGTTCGGTTTTACTTGGGGTTTTGTTTGGAGCCACTTTGGGACATTGCTTGGAGCGTATGGAACTTTTATTTTTGCTCGCTGGAGTGGCCGTGAGTATGTTCAGGAAAAATTCCCGAAGATTATCGCTTTGTCCCAGTCCACTCAAGCTCGGGGCTGGCGATCCGTATTATTCATGCGGCAGTTGCCCATTAGTGGTCTCTATAACGACATTCTGTTGGGACTGAGTGCGGTTAGCCATTGTGACTTTTGGATTGGGTCTGCGTTAGGTTTTCTTCCTCTTGGCGTGACTGCGACGCTCATCGGCGCAGGCGTCATACAAGATGATATGTCCCATCTTGCACAATATCTTGGCATTGGAGCCTGCGCTTTCTTTTTATTGACGCTGTCGTTGAAATGGATACTGGCTCAGAGACAACGGAAATCCCAAATCATAAGCTAGAATCATCGTACTTCAATGTGTTCAGCGATCTAAACTTCAATTTCGGATACCCACTCCAGCCATTCGCTAAGGACAATTATTGTCCAGATTGATCGGGCATGGTCAGCCTTACGTTGCATGTGTTCCTGCAATAGATCCATAGCGACGTAACGATTAACCCCGACGCGATCCAGCAGTGGTGAGGATAATCTTGATTTAGCCCATTCATACAGCGGTTCGCGCAGCCAACTGCTCAAAGGTACAGAAAGCCCGCGCTTTTTGCGGTGCACTATCTCAGAGGGCAGGTATCGCAGGGCATACTGTTTCAAAAAAACTTTGGTTTGTAGTCGATGGATACGTTCCTTTTCCGGGAGAGAGGCGGCGAACTCCATTACTTCTTGATCGAGAAAGGGCGCACGTAGTTCCAGTGCTGATTTCATACTTGCACGATCTGCCTTGGTCAATAATCCTTCCGCCAACGACGTTTCCAGATCGTGCTGTTGAAGTCGATCCAGCATTTCTGCTGATAAATAGCTTGGTCTCTTAATCAATGGTGGCGTTACACCGAGGCGTTTCAAAACCACGGGTGAGATACAGGACGTCCAGAGTATATGACGGCCAAGAAAATCCAGCTCGTCGCCCTGAATGAAGCGATTAAGCAGAAATGGGATCGTCACTTTCTTATCGCTAGCTGGCCAGCTTTTTACTGCACGCCGTATAAGTGTTCGGACTGAATCTGGAAGCCGCGCATAATAATCGGCAAGTCCTGCGCCAAAATAGGTCGGATAGCCGCTGAAAAGTTCATCCGCACCTTCGCCAACCAGTGCCACGCGCACATCTTGCGAGGCACGACTGGCCAGAAGAGCGCTAGGTATCCAGGCTGGATCGGCCAGCGGTTCGCCAACCTGCCGGACCAATTTGGCGATGGTTGGCGGAAAATCTTCGGGACGCACCCAGACTGGCACGAACTCAACACCCAAGGTATTTGCCACTTGCTCGGCATAATCTCCTTCGTCATACGAGGCTTCGCTGAAGCGCAGACTGTAGGATTTTAGTGTTTTTTCCGGGCGAATGGACCTGATTACGGCCGTAATCAAAGAAGAATCGAGGCCGCCACTTAAAAACAAACCAAAATCGACATCAACCTCGCTTTGTCGCCGTACTGACTCCCGAAAAATTTCGTCGAACGCGTCCAAAGAGCCAATCTGTTTGGTAGTCTGCACTGCATTCCAACGCCAATAACATCTGCGTTGAATACCCATGACATCTATCGTCACCACCTCTCCCGGCGACACTTTTTGAATGTCCTTGAAGGGGGTTTCAGGTGAGACAAAAAAACCGGATTGCAAATAGCTGTGAACCGCATTCGTGCTGATATTAAAGGCGTTTGAACCTGACGATACCAATGCCGCTATCAGTGAGGCAAAAGCAACGATGCCGTCACTGACCGAGTAGAAAAGTGGTCGTTCGCCAGCCCGATCTCGGGCAAGTAATAATTTTTTATTGCGCGGATCCCAGATTGCGATAGCAAAGGCTCCCTTGAGCCGTTCCACAAAGGCATCGCCAAGCTCCAGGTACAAAGCCGGAATTACGGCAACGTCGGTGCTCTGCTCAACAGTTCGCCCACGCTCAAGCAACCACTGGCGTAGCTCAAGGTGATTATCAATCTCGCCATTGCAGGCCATCATGACACCGCTGTCACAGTCAACAATCGGTTGCTTGCCATCGTTTAAACCTCGAATAGCTAACCGGGTCATACCAAAGATTGCCGAATGATCGCCGTCAATTCCGGTATCATCGGGGCCTCGATGCATCAACGCGTCAATCATTTTGTTAACTTGTTGTGGTATGAAATCGCCTTCAACCATCCCTTCGAGCATAACTAAACCACAGATGCCGCACATATTAGTTCCCTGTTGGCGTGGGCAATAAGACCGCCGAGTATTTAGAATTCAGATTGATTACTTCAACGCCATGCTCCAGCGCAATTGATTTAAGCGCTGCCAACTGGTTTTTATCAGCAAGCAGATAGACTGGGTGAGTGCGGGTAGTGAGCCATTGATGCGATTGTGCTATTGGCACGATTCCCTCGGGCCACGGCTTTCCGGAATTTAGCGTGAATATTACATAGTTACTGGTCAGTTCATTACCATCACGACTCAGGACAGTCACCAGACGCTTGAGATAAAATGGCAGGCCATTGGGTAGGCATTCTATACAAACCAGTTCAGTTGTCGGAGGTATCGTTGTCGAAATTTTTTCTGCCAGGCTACGCGCGGAGCGAGTCTCTGCATAAAGAGACAAAGCATTAAAATTAACGGTCAATAAAAGCAAGGGAAAACTGATGAAGGCAGCAAATATCAGTCGCGTGTTTCGAGTCCAGAGGGCAAGTATCGAAAGAAGTGCAACGAAAGCAAACGATAGAGCCATAGGCAGGATTGCCGGTATAAAAGGATCAAAGAGCTCCTGTTTAGAGGTGAGTCTGCTTTTGAGTAGTTCAGGATCAAAAGCAATAGCGCCCAGTAATAAAGCCGTTATGGTGCTAAATAGTAGCAAAGGCATTGTTCCATGCCATACAATTCGTGCTGCTCGTCCGGTATTGTTGCTCAGTGCCATAGCAAAAACACGCGCGGTAAGGACGCCGAGGGCCATTACCGCAGTGAGAATGTAGCCGGGCAATTTTGATTGTGAAACTGAGAAAAATAACACAACGACGACGGCCCATATAACAAACAGGCGATCAGCACGAGACCAGCTTTTCCTTTTCTGCCAGGCTGCAACGATGGACTCGGGTAGCAGAAAGCTCCAGGCAAAAAAGGTACCTAAAATAATGGGTGCATAGTAATAAACGGGGGCCGTTCGATGAAATTCAGTGGTGGTAAAACGGGCAATGGATTCTCTCATAATGCCATAATAAGGGAAGTCGGGGCGAAGCAGTGATAGTCCGATAAACCATGGCAGTACGACAGTAAAAAAAACAGCCCAATTGCGGAACGCAAAGGCACGCTTCATGGCACTCAGTCTTCCCTCAAACCCGTTAAAAATGGCAATCACCAGCGTGGGGATAATAAAACCCACCGGGCCTTTAATCAGGGTGGCAATTCCCGCAGATAAGGCGCCAATCAAATACCAGCGTATCCGCTGTTTTCCTTCGCACTCCTCCGCCAGAAAACACGTAAAAATGGTTGAGCTTACAAAAAAAGCCAAGGACATATCAAAAATGACAATTCGCGAAAACGCAATGTAAAGCGGGGTCGTGGCCACGATGAGCATGGCAAGCATGGCGGTACGCTGGTCGTACATTCTTCGGCAAAACAGGAATACCACCACGAGCAGTGAAAAGCCAAAGAAAGCTGATGAAAGCCTGGCGACGCCTTCCGATTCCCCGAACAGTGAAAAAGACAGCGCGATGGTCTTGAAGTAAAAGGCCGGCTTATCGAGATAGGCTAATCCGTCATAAGTCGGTACCAGCCAGGAATGGGACTGGCTCATTTCCCTCGCCACTTCGGCGTTGCGCCCTTCATCCGGCGAGATTAATGGCCACCCGTCCAGACGGCCAAATAGCATATAGGCACTGACAATGAATGAAAAAATCAGAATCCAGCGATCAGGCTTGAGAGAGGATATTCTGTTGTCACCGGCAGAGTTGCTCAGTTGAGGGGAGGAAATAGTCATTTTTTTAATGTCTGTTTATGATGGTTAAATAAGTAGGTGGGTGGGGCATACACGCCAACTTAAAGATTAAGTCTGTTGTTCAACTTGATGTCTTTGAAAAAGTTTTCAACCTTTTTAAATGTA
>JAQTLI010000240.1 GCA_028714995.1 Methylobacter sp.
GAGTTCTTGGTTTTCCTCTTCCTCCCCTGAAACGTCCCGAGGTTCCAGCGCCATGCCGCACTTGGGGCAGGAACCCGGTTCACTGCGGATGATTTCAGGATGCATCGGACACACATATTCGGTATGACTTCCTAAATCCTTGCTTTCCACCGGTTCCATAGGTTCCAGGGACATTCCGCATTTGGGACAGTTTCCAGGATTTTCCTGTTGAACTTCAGGGTGCATGGAACAGGTATAAGTTATTTTCTGAGAATATTTTGTCATTGTCTTACCCTATAGTTTTCGTAACACGATGAAATCAAAAATCCGGTTTTTATGATTTTGGCAATGCGTAATCAGGCGGTTTTCAGTCTTCTATTCGATGCTAACACAGGTTTCATAGACCACCCCCATTGGTTTACAGGCCCGGTATAAAGCGATGGTGCCGGACACCGTACGATAACTTGAGGTTTCCTCTACCGGACAGAATCCGGCCTCCGCTATAAAAACCGGCAATAGGCCCAGAATGTTATCGTGAACCTCTTCAGCCCAACGTACCGCCAGCGAAATTAGCCACATGGTCAGATCGTGCGGTTTGCCGAAATCAGCCACATGCAACTCGCCACCGGGCTTGAGCACTCGGAATGCTTCCCCGAGCGCCCGTTGTTTATCCTCCCGCGTCAGGTGATGCAGCATCAGGCAGGCAAACAAACGATCGAAGCTGCCGTCCAGATAAGGCAAACAAGTCGCCGTACCCTGTTGCAGGACGATAGTCTCTCCCGCCTGTTCGGCCTTCCTTCGCGCGATATCCAATACTTGGGGATCCACGTCGAGTCCGTATACTGTGGCGTTCGGTTGGGTTTGCTTGATCAGTAGGGTGAGCGTTCCCGTGCCACAGCCCATATCCAGTAAATTTTGGCCTGACTGAATGCCAGCCTGCGCGATCAATGCGTTCTTTAATGCCTCTTCCGGATACAAGCGCCGCATCATTGGATCATACCAGAGCGTCAACCAGCGGAAATGAAACGCCGGGATATAACGGGGATGTTTCTTCATTACGATAAACCTCTCTGATGCTGCTCCACATCTACCGCAAGAAGGCTTGCGGCTTCGGTAATCAATAGCTTGAGCCATGCGTTCATAGTGGCGTTCCTCGGTAACTGCTCCCTGCGTTGCTCTACCTTCTGCATCCATGCAGTCGTCCCATTAGCAGAGAATCGGCAATGCCATTTTGTATTAAACATTTGATTTTTCATTATTGCGATCTGCACTTTCCGGCAGACGGCAAAATCCTTGTGCAGGCAAATCCAGGGCACTGTTAAATTTGCTGGATAAATTCTGAAAGGCAATGAGTCCGGTTAGTTCGACTATTTCATCCTCGTTAAAGTATTCATATAGGCGCTGAGCCAAATCATCATCAACCTGCCGATCGGTATAAGTTATAGCCTCGACATATTCCAGGACAACCCTTTCTTTGTTATCAAACAACTCGCTTTCTTGCCATCGTTCAAGGGCCTCCACCTTGTTCATGGAGCCCGTTCTTTTTGCCAACACGGCGGAGTTAATATCAATACAAAAACGGCACCCGTTTATTTGCGATACTCTCACCGTAATCAAGGATCGTAGAACTGAATCTATAGGGCTACTTTTTCTATCCAGCACGCCATAGAGTATAGCTATCGCTGCAAATAACCTGGGAACTCTGGCCCAAATCAATGCAGGCTTAAGGATTTGTCCGTATTTTCTTTTTTGATTCCAAAAGAATGGACGAAGGTACCAGGGATAACTGGAAATGGGTTTTTCTGTAACTCTCATCTCATCACCGAAGCAGATAGTAAACATCAGGATTCATCTGAAAACAGTATGGGCAATGGCTGGCGTCAATGGTTGTCAACGACCGAAACCGAACGAGGGGGTGATAACACTCCCCCTCCCCTGGCTTGTGTGAAGCTTTTACAACTGCCGATGCAGCTTTGCCATGCTCAAGTTTTCCTCAACAGCTTTTTCATAAACATCAATTAGCCTTTGGCAGTGCGTTTTTAAATCTTCCGCCTGTCTACCGTAGAGATAGCTTTTTGACTCATATTGGCTAAGAAGTTTTTTGTACTTATCAACTTTAAGCTGCATTTCTTTCGCTGCTTCTTCATAGTGTTGCGCCAGCGCTTCATGATCGGTTTTGGTTGTTGCGTTTTGTACGGCTTGGCTCATATCCATCGGATGCGGATTCCTCTCAGCGCAAGCGGCCAGCAAACCAAGAATAAGGAACAGGGTAATTAATAACTTTGTTTTCATGGGTTTTCTCCAGAGTAATTCAAAATAAATTTAAAATGATATCGTTTTTCAGGTTGTTAGATTTTTATCACTTTTTATCTCCTATAGCTCGAGGATTGATGGACGAAACAGATGACATCAGCCCAGCCTGCGTAACTATTTTTTAAGGCATGAATAATGCCACTCATGAAAAACCAATAACTTAAGCACTTTCTTATTTTCTATTCAGATCTACTCGCACAATAAACGTGCATCAAAAGCCATTAACGCACCCAACTAAGGCAATCTATTATTTAACACTTGCTTGCTTGCCTCTTTCCTGAAATTGCAAAACAAGGCTGTAGATCACCGGGAATACCAAAAGACTCAGTATCAACACCGGCGCGGCAATGCGCTGGGTCACGTCGGCGCCGGTAGCCCACATGATCGGGATCAAACCCACGATATTGGCGATGGCGGTTGTCAGAGGATAGGTCACCTGGTCTTCAACCACCTGCGGCGCCTGGTCGGGATAATCGGTAAAGACAATGACCTGCACATCCGACAAATCCGGAATCGCATCCAAAGGCATGGTTTGATACGACCAAAGCCCTGCCGTGATCAGAAGCGCAGTGGCAAGCAACACGATAAAACGATTGTGCAGCGAACTTGTCAATGATCCACTTAATCATGCTTGTGCCCGTCTTGCGGCGCGGCTGGCGCCATCATTTTAGCCGTCGCCTCGCGCAAACTGGATTCGGAATCGATGAGAAACTGGGCCGATGTCACGACCTGCTCACCTTCTTCAAGGCCGTCCAAGATAGCGATGTACTCATTAGAAGCAATACCCGTCCTGACCTTGCGCGGTTCAAACTTGCCCTCGCCCCGTGCAATAAAGACCTGGCTGCCGTCGCCTGAACGCACGATTGCCTCAGTAGGGATGACCAGTGCATCCTGCTGTGTTCTGGCCTGTATGGTGACCTCGGCAAACATATCGGGTTTTAACAGCAGCTCGGCATTATCAAAGGTTAGGCGCACTTTAATGGTTCGGGTTTTCGCTTCAGCGTAAGGATAAATAAAAGCCAAGTGCCCCTTGAATATACGCCCAGGAACGCCGGCCAGTTGCATTTCAACCGGGTCGCCTTCTTTAACCCAAGACAGTTCGTATTCGTAAATATCGGCATACACCCAGACTTTGGATAAATCGGCAATCATATACAGTTCAGTTTCGGGCGTGACATATTGTCCTTCGCGGGCGCCTATGTTGATCACGATGCCATCCGCAGGGGTATGAATATGCAAGCTTTTTTTAATGATATGACTATCAGTCAGCTCATGCAGTTGATGCGCCGGAACATCCAGCAGTTTCAAGCGCTCAAGGGAACTTTTGGCCAGTTCTTCCGCACCGCGACGGATGTCTTCAATCGGACTTTTTTCCAGCACTTTAAGATTGTTTAAGGCCAGAACATATTCCTGCTGGCTGGCAACCAGTTGTGGTGAATAAATGCTCAGCAGATCGTCATTCTTTTTGACCCGTTGCCCTGTTTTATCGACACGTAGCGTTTCAATCCAGCCTTCGGTTTTTGGGTGCAGGCGGACGATACGCTCTTCATCATAAGATACGCGGCCAACGGCTCGTACCACATGCGAGAGTAAGGTCTTTTTTGCAGTAGCGGTGCGCACCCCCATGTTTTGCATGGTAACAGCATCGATTTTAACGGAGCCTGCCGATTCCTCGTCGGCATAGACCGGGACATAATCCATGCCCATGGCGTCCTTTGCCGGCACGGGAGAGGTAACGGATGGATTCATGGGATTGCGATAAAACAAAGGCTGCCTGAAAGGCGGTAATTGAACCGTCGGCTTCTCTTTTTGTTGTTGAGCCAGCCAATATCCGCCAGCCAGGCCTACAACCAGCATAAAAGCGGCAGTTAATAAGAGCTGCTTATTCATAGATATCGTCCTCGCCTACATCCGCGCTTAGTTGCGCCAGCGCTTGCTGGGCTTCTATAAAGGCTTTCCAGTATTGGGTTTCGTATTCGAACAGGGTGACCTGGCTGCGTACCAGATTAAGGAAATCGACCTTGTTGACCTGATAACCCGCCAGCATGGAAGCAACGGTTTGTCTTGCCTGCGGCACGATGCCGGACTCAAATAACGCCACCTGCTCCTTCGCGCTCCGGTAATCGTTATAGCCTTGCGAAATCTGCGAGCGAACTTTGTTCCACTGATCCTGCAAAGCGTATTTTTCCTGTATTAATTCGCTGGTACGCTGGTCAACCGCCTTCGCCTGTTTTTGGGCGGCGAAAATCGGTACATTCATGCTCACGCCCAGGCTCAGTAAATCCGAGCGCCGGGTGCCGTCCGACATGTTATTGCGGCCGCCATAAGCCGCTTCGACATTGAAATCCGGCAGGACATCTTTTTTAGCCAGTTCCAAACGGGATTGCGCGGCATTGATCCCTTTCCGGTTGCCCTCCAGGACGGCTTTCGATATTTCCGCCTGTTGATAAAGCTGGTTTTCCTGCTTAATGGATGGCAATTGCAAATTAACCTTTTCCGGTAAACGTATCTCTTCGTTGGCCGGTTTATCCAACAGTGCATTCAGTTTCGCAACCGTATTGCGCCGCATCCCCGTCAGGCTTATTTTTTGATCAAGTAACTTGGATAATTCAAGCTGGGCCAGCAAAACATCCTGCTGCAAGCCTTCACCGACTTCATATTTGGTTCTGGCTATATCAACAAATTGCTGCAGCAACTGATGATTGCTATCCACAATATTCAGCGCCCTATCCAGATAGAAAACCTGCCACCAGAGGGTTTTGATGTCACTCAGCAAACTCAGGCGTACCTCATCGGCATTGAATGTTGCCGCCTCCGCTTCATACATCGCCGCCTGTTCACGCAGCGCCAATTTGCCGGGGAACGGGATGGCTTGAGAAATACCAAAACCCAGTTGCGTCATATCTTCCGTGCGGGTACTAAAGCTATCAACCGGCAGACTCATGGCATTGAAACTGATTTGAGGATCGGGCAAGCTGCCTTCCTGCGACGGAATCGCGGCCATCGCCTTGGCACGAGCCAGCATTTGCGCCAGATTA
>JAQTLI010000241.1 GCA_028714995.1 Methylobacter sp.
AGCAAATGGTCGCCCAGGCGAATAAATTTGCGGTTTATCTGGATGAGCGCTTGTTGTGGGTGCCAAGTTCTGAGCCTATTAGCATAGGTTACATTGCTGACCTGTATCATTCCACGAAATGGCTTTTGTCCCCGTTTAACTGGATAGCCTTGATTAAAGATACTGTTACGCTTGCATTCCATAAGCCTTTTTTGACTTTTGTTGCGATACTGTTTTTTGTCGGCCTGCACTGGAGCAGAAACTGGGCAAAGTTACAATTAGCGGCTATCTCCGCTAAAGTTGAAAAAATTCATACGGATAGTTTTTATTACACCTTAAGTGCCTTGGCATATACCTTAATTCTGGTATTACCGTTGCCATTGTTGTTTAGCTATCTGGGATGGTTTTTGAGTAGCGGCCTTCAGGCGCAAGATTTTACTCAAGCCATCGGAGAAGGTTTGCAGGGGGCAGCACCTCCGCTGTTTTTCTTGCAGTTTTTATATCGCTTGTTTGCATCCGATGGTATAGCGCGTAAACATTTTCAATGGCAAAAAACCACAGCGAGTTTGTTGCGTAAGCAGATTGCCTGGCTACGGTTTATTGCGGTGCCGGCAGTATTTTTGATTTCCAGTACTGGGGCTTCAAAATTTTCGGCCCATAGTGATAGTCTTGGCCGTCTGGCATTGATTCTTATTATGGTTGCAATGGCTGTTTTTGCGGGTCGAGTGTTAAGACCTACCGGCGGATTATTGCATGGCTACATCAACAAAGATCCTGACGGATGGGTAGCCAGGTTGCGCTACGTCTGGTATTCGGCAGCAATCCTCATACCTGTAGTCATTATCGGCTTTGCTGTTGCTGGCTATTACTTGAGCGCACTGGAGTTGCAACAACAATTAATTGTCACGCTACGGTTAATCTTCCTGACTATTATCATTCATGCCATGGTATTCCGCTGGTTAACGGTGGTCAACCGGCAGTTGGCTATAACAAATGCCAGACAAAAACGTAAAGCCGCCGCGTTTACCGAAAAGCATCTGGCAGGATCAGAAGATCCTGTGTTGCCTGTCGATGAACAGCAAATCGATATTCCTACAATCAATGCCCAAACCATAAAGCTGCTTAATGTTTTTATCGGCTTTACCTTGGTGGTCGGTTTCTGGATGATCTGGAAAAATATGCTGCCGGCTTTTTCATTTCTGGAACATATTGTGCTCTGGCAGCATCAGGTTAATGTTGATAATCAGGAAAGCTATCAACCGGTAACATTAACCAATCTCTTGTTGGCTGGATTGTATGTTTTTATTGCGGTAGTCTCGATGCGAAATTTTCCCGGTGTTATGGAATTATTAGTATTCAGGCGTTTGTCGATAGAAGCGGGTGGCCGCTATGCAGTAAACCAGCTGGCAAAGTACATTATATTTTCCATAGGTTTTATTGGCATGGCTAATGAGCTGGGCGGCAGCTGGTCTCAGGTGCAGTGGCTGGTTGCTGCCCTCAGTGTCGGGTTGGGTTTTGGTTTGCAGGAAATTTTCGCCAATATGGTATCGGGCATTATCCTGCTGTTTGAGCGCCCGATACGGGTCGGTGATACAGTAACCATAGGCACTATCACCGGTAAAGTCAGCCGTATTCAGATGCGCGCCACCACGCTTATAGACATGGATCAAAAAGACCTGATTGTGCCGAATAAAACCTTTATTACCAGTCAGCTTATCAATTGGACTTTAAGCGATTCGGTAACCCGAGTGGTGATTCCTGTGGGCATTGCTTATGGTTCTGATATTGAGCTGGCGCATAAGGTTATGATTGATACGGTACGATCAACGCCGCTGGTCCTAACAGAGCCAGAGCCGAGTGTGTTGTTGGTAGGTTTTGGCGAGAATGCCATGAATTTTTCGATTCGTATTTTTGTCAGCGAACTGTCAAACCGATTGCCGGTTGCGCATGATCTACATATTCGACTTGAAAAAGCCTTGCGTGAACATAAGATAGAGATTCCTTTTCCGCAACGGGATATCCACGTCCGTTCTGTAACTCAAGAAAGTGCTGGAGCGCATCATGATACTCACTAATCAGGGCTTGCTGTAATTGATGTCAACAACCGTATAGCGGCTTTTTTTAAGCTCGTTTCTAATGGCGACTTCATCATCAAAGGTTTTTTTAAGCAGCGCTTTTGCCAGGGGTGAATCGAGGCTGATGTATTATTTTTTAGGATCACGTTCATCAGCCCCGACAATGCGGTAAGTGATTTCTTCACCAGCTTCATTTCCCAGCGTCACCCAGACGCTGAAAAAAATCCTGTCCTGATCTTCAAGGGGCTGTGAGACGATATTAAATATAGGCAGCCGTTTTTTCAGGTCATGGATGCGGCGGTCTGCCACGCAATTCCTTTTTACGATAAGTCACACGCAACAAGTTAAGACGTAATAAAATAACAGTTTACTTGGAAGCATACAGGCATAGACAAATTGACAATCAAACCGCTTGAACTAAATGAAAATGAGCGCTCTCTTCTGGATACTCTTATTAAGAGAGGTGCCGATTGGCGAGAACGAGATAGAGCAGAAACCATCAGAATGTTTGCCGATGGTTTTTCGGTTAAAGAAGTTGCAGCAAAATAAGGCTACAAACCCGAAGCGATTCGCGTTCGTCGGCGGAAGTGGCTTAAACAAGATTTTGCCAGCTTATATATGTTTATTAATGTGAATCAATCAAAGGGTAAACGATGACACCTGGGAATAATCTCATAACTCGTGAAGGTAGAACTAAATTAGAAAACGAGCTGGATTATCTTTGGCGAATAGAACGTAGAGCAGTAACGCAATCCGTTACAGAAGCCGCAGCACATGGTGATCGTTCAGAAAATGCTGAGTACAAAGAAGGAAAGCGACGGTTAAGAGAAATCGACCGTCGAATTCGTTTTCTTACCAAGCGATTGGAAATTTTAATAGTTGTTGATTATTCACCCCAACAAGAAGGTAAAATCTTCTTTGGAGCCTGGGTAGAGCTTGAAAATGAATCAGGGCAAATCGTACATTACCGAATAGTTGGCTCAGATGAATTTGATCCCCACAAAAAAGCGATTAGTATAAATTCTCCTATGGCCAGAGCTCTTATTGGAAAATCAGTTGACGATGAGGTAATTGTTGTGACTCCAGAAGGAAAAAAAGTGTGGTTTATAAATGCAATTCAATATAAACCTTTTGATTGAAGTTACTTATAGAAAATAGTTTCTACATATTTTTATTAAAAAATACCTACTGACGTATTTAACACGCTGATAGTGGTAAATTTTGGACGCTTTTTAACAGCCTCTGCAGCGGTGACGCGATTGGCTTTGCTTTTTCTGACATGACACCTCGCGAGACGGGAATATGAGGGCTAATGCTGAGCTAGGGGACGGCGCGCTTTTGCGCAGTCCCGGTTGAGCGCGGGTTAGACCTTATCGGCGAAAACCAAAGGTAAAAGTAGCTCGGGTTCATGCTTGTTATTTTTGTTTTTTGCTGCGGCTCTAAGTTGGAGTGCAGCCTTATTCATTTTTTTGGCGGGATGCCGAAGTGCATGGCGGATGAGCCATTTCACCTCATTTGAAGCCCCGCTTAGCCAACGCTCACAAATTCCAAATACTATTTCGGGGTGGTCTTTCGCAATATCGCCAAGATGGTTTGCGACACTGCGACGCACATAGAGGTCTTTATCATCTTTCAGGGCTTCGAGGATTGGGAATACGGGGTCAGGATTAGCGATGAAGGCAGGAATCCGTGTTGCCCAAGGCAACCGGGCGCGCGTACCCTCCGAGCAAAGACGCCGGATGTGGGGGTTTGGATCAGATGTCCATTCAAGAAGACGCGATAGGGTGCGGTCTTGTTGCTGGATTAGGAATGGCCGTATGGAAAACTCCGCACTGAACCGTTTGGTGAGTTCATACTGCGCCCGCATAGAGATTTCAAACGGGTCTTGCCCACCATTTTCTCTTGACTCCAGACCATACTCAGCAACAAAACAAACGTGCGGCAGATAAAAAAACACCGCCAGTCCGAGGTCATCCGTTCGAGTTAGTGGTGGGGTCAAGGAAGCTAGGATTATCTCGATGGCTGTCGCGTATTTCTCAGGCAGATATTGACGAAGCACCCTTGCCAGATGTTGACCTCGTCCCAGAATGCCAAGCGGCTCTAGATCATCCAACGCAACTTGGCGAAACGACTCTTCATCAAACTGCTGATGCACAAGCAATATATTGTGCGCCAGGCAATCAACCGCCTCTGGCCCAAGCAGGCACTTCAGTGGGATCCCCTTCTGAATGGAATTCGGCGCGACGGGAATGCGCGGTGAGTTTATTTTCGAAAAATTCATTCAGTGGTCAGAGAAATGGTAGGTATAACGTAAAGCTAACCGGGCGCGGCCCGGAAAGCTGAAAAATAAAACCGCATTATAACCGCGCTCCGGTTAAGCGCAATGTTAGGCAATGCGTGCATAATTGCAAGAGTTATCCCCCGACTCCAATTAATTGCCTCATTGTGGCCAGAAGCCCATTAACCCTGCAATCATCCATAGATTGATGCCAATAATGCCGAGCAAATAACGCCACCAAGTAAGGCGACCAGAAATGCCGATCCTGATGAGGATTACAGCTAAAAGGAGAGCAAGCGCAAGCCCAAATTTGAACTGCCATACAAAATAGGAATCCGTGCTAATAAGTCCCACAGATGGGCCGATAAATGCGCCGATGAGCGACAAGAAAATGGAGTTTCCAAGAGAAGGCAAAAACGCCATATGAAAATGCGTGACGCCATGAACGGTGCCGATTAATATTCCCAAGAACTCGCCGGGCAAGAGAACCAGAAAAATGTGATGTGGCTACACTAAACCGGATACATTTATAAAATACTCTTATATAACTGATGTTACGCACTCGCCTCCCAAAAAGCGTATTATTTTGAAATGGAAAAAGAAAAACTAGAGTTATACACAGACTACCTGATCTGCAATAGTGGGTTTGCGACGGCGACCGGTTTGTCAGCGATGTTAGAAGGGGATTTGAGTCACGACCAACTGACCCGTTATTTGTCAGCGAGGGAATACACCTCCAAAGACCTGTGGGGGGGAAGTCAAAGCGACGGTACGCCAAATAGAACAGGAAGACGGTTGCCTGATCTTTGACGATACCATCCAGGAGAAGGCCTGGACGGATGAGAACGAGATTATGTGTTGGCATTATGACCACTGCAAAGGGCGGTCGGTCAAGGGCATCAACCTGTTGAATGCGTTGTACCATAGCGGGGGCGTGTCAATCCCGGTCGCCTTTGAAGTGGTGCGTAAGCCCCATCAGTTCA
>JAQTLI010000242.1 GCA_028714995.1 Methylobacter sp.
ATCCCTGGGCATTCGTCAAAGGCGCACCCGAAGTTATTCTCAGCCGTTGTACCTTGATCCGAACCGATCAAGGAGTACGGGAATTGACTGAGAGCGACCGCACCCGACTGCTCCAGGCTAACACGTTACTGGCACACGATGCCCTGCGTGTGCTTGCCATCGTTGAGCGGTCCCTGGATGGCTTCAGTTTCGAAGAGGGGGTGGTTGTGAACGACACCGAGATCGAGAAGGAACTCACTCTTTTGGGGCTCGTAGGCTTACAGGACCCACCACGCGCCGAGGCGAAGGAGGCCGTAGTCAAGTGCAAACGAGCCGGCATCAAAACTGTGATGATCACTGGCGATCATCCCGATACTGCACGGGCAATAGGCCATGAATTGGGCATTCTTGGCAAGGGCGACGAAGTTCTCGTGGGAGCCGAACTTGACCACCTGGACGACGAAGCGCTGAAGCAACGGGTATCGCAGGTTTCCGTTTATGCGCGGGTTACCGCCGAGCACAAGCTCCGCATTGTCCGCGCATGGAAGGCCCGGGGCGCAGTTGTGGCGATGACAGGAGACGGAGTTAACGATGCACCTGCACTCAAGGAGGCGTCCATCGGTATCGCCATGGGCATCACCGGCACCGAGGTGACTAAAGGGGCTGCCGACATCATCATTACCGATGATAACTTTGCCTCCATTGTCGCTGCCGTAGAGGAAGGCCGTGGCATTTATGACAATATCGCCAAAACGTTGGCCTATCTGCTGGGCGGCAATACCGGCGAATTGATCGTAATGTTGAGCGCGGTCCTTCTGGGCTGGCCACTGCCGCTTCTGCCGCTGCATCTTCTGTGGATCAACCTGGTGACAGACGGCTTGCCGGCGCTCGCTCTAGCGACTGATCCGATTGACCCCGGCGTGTTGAATCGCCCGCCGCGGCGTTCTCAGGATGCACTATTCAACCGGGAGTTCCTCGCACTAACCCTGCTCACTGGCTTGCTGACTGCCGGCGTTACTCTCGGCGTGTTTGCCTATGAACTCTACATCGACAACAGCCTTGAGCAAGCCCGCGATGCCGCCTTTACCGCCCTGGTGATCGCCGAGTTGCTGCGCGCATTCGGCGCGCGGAGCGAGCAGCGTACCATTTGGCAGATAGGCCTATTTTCCAACCTGCGCTTGTTTCTGATCGTGGCGGTGAGCTTCGCTTTGCAATTGGCGATTCACCATGTCCCCATGCTGCAAACGCTGTTCCAGATCGAGCCGGTTACGCTAAATCAGTGCGTGGCGTGGATCGGAATTGGATTCATACCGCTGATTGTCCTGGAACTGAGAAAAGTCATCCGCCGCCCCCCAAGTAAAGAAGGCTTGAAATAAAAATGAAGTTTCAAGCAGACACACAATCCTACGCTTTGGAAACGGAATACGCAGGTTAAGTTAGCACCGAATAGAGAAGGACTGAAAACCATTTAGCTACTAAGGTACTTAAGCTTGTTAAATTGGCGGCAATTCAAACAAACAATGGGGGTGATTTATGCAAACTTTTTTTAAACGAAGTTACAATTTGAATTATTTTCCGGCATTGCTACTGGCATTAATGTCAGTCATTTTGTTAACAAGTCCAGAAGCGGAAGCTATGCCGAGTTTATCCCGGCAAACAGGCGTGGCCTGTAATCAGTGTCATACCCAATCCTTCGGGCCTAACCTGACGCCTTTCGGTCGTGATTTCAAACTGGGCGGCTATACGATGGGCGGGGGCAGTGGCATTGCTGCCAAATTGCCGCCACTCGGTGGCATGGTACAGGGATCATTCACCAATACACAAAAGGATCAGACAGTACAAAGCCAAAGTCAACCAGATGGAACTCTACGATCCGGCTATAATAAAAACAATAATTTCACTTTCGATGAAGCGTCTTTGGTTTATGCAGGCCGTATTTATGGCAAGGTTGGTGCGTACAGTCAGTTAACTTATAACGGCTATGAGGATCGGCTTGTAATGGAACACACCGATATCCGTTTTGCCGATCAATTAGATTTGGACGATACCCCCATTACTTACGGTATCTCTTTAAATAACAATCCAACCGTACAGGACTTGTGGAATACAACCCCAGTCTGGGGATTTCCTTATACTGGAAGTGGGGTACAGCCGGAAGTCGGAGCCCGCCCATTGATTGATGATGCACTGGGATCTCAAGTAGGCGGCGCTACCGCTTATACGATGATTAACGATCTGCTTTATCTGGAAGCCGGCGCTTATGGCTCATTTTCCAGCAATTTCCAGAATGCATTCGGTATTCCCGGGCCTGACAGGGTCAGTCTCGATGGTCCTGCGCCCTATTGGCGTGTCGCGCTGCAACATGACTGGCAGGGTCACTATTTTTCGCTGGGTCACTTCGGTATGAGTGCCGATGTTTTTCCCGGACGTGACAAGACTTTTGGCGCTAATCATTTTACCGATGCCGCAGTCGATGCGACTTATCAGTACATGGCGAATCCGAAACATATCTTTGAAATCAAAACGGCTTATATTTATGAAGATCAGAAGCTATCGGCAGATCGAGGGGCGACATCTGATCCAACTACGGGTAGAACCTATTTGGCAACGTATAACCTCAATCTTGCTTATACGTACGACCAAACCTATGGTTTGACTTTCGCGTATAAGAAAATAAATGGATCGCATGCTGCCCAATTTGACGAGGAGGGTAGTATCGTTGCTCAAACCAGGCCAAACAGCCAATTCTATACAGCTGAACTGGTTTATGTTCCATTCGGCAAATCCAATTCGTATTCGTATCTGATGAATTTGCGTACCAGCTTGCAGTATATTGGCTATTCTCAAGCCAATGGCACAAATACTGATGCTCAATTTAACAATACTTTCATGGTGAATGGTTGGTTAGCTTTTTAACCTGAACCTACCCGACTAAACATCGGGTAGATTAGATGACTCCTTATAAAGCTGGATTAAGTGTTCGGATGATGTTCTTTTGCCAGTTTCCAAGGAAGTATCCACATCTGGTATAAGCTGATGAACAACATTGCTGTTGAAGCTAATGAATAACCATAGCCGCCAATAATTGTAATCCAGGCAAATTCAGGGTTCAGCTTGGTGAGCCACCATGAAATAACATCGATAATCAGGAAGGCAAATGGAATTATTACCAACGTAGCCTTGATCCATTCCGGAATCCCCACCGCAAATAAAAAAATTGCCCCCATCAGCATGAATATAAAGGCAATACCAAAAAGATGGACATGTGACTGTTTTATTAGCGAGACAAAGGAAATTCCAGTATCGATGCTGGCAAATTTCTGAACATTTTCCAGTTTGGAAAAATCCGGCAAGGAAGAACCATCATGGTGGCAAGTAGTGCAATGGGTCTCAAATATATTTTTAAACCTGGAATCCCAATCTTTGGGCGGAGCGCCTGCACGCGCCCATTTAATAATTTCAATACGTACCTGGGGTGGCGCATTGTTTTTCATAGGGCCATTAAGCTTGGCTTCCAGGGTTGATCCATTACGATCACCGTAATAACTGTAAACAATGTCGTCTACCGATAATCCAAATTTGCCATCAGCCATACCGTGGGTCATAAAAATTAGCGCACCAGCCATCAATAAACCTAAGCCTATGGTCAGAAGGTAGCCAGTAAACAGCATCTTTATTGATAAAGGTAGCCAAGGCAGGCCTTTTTGGAGTTCTTGATAATTCATAAAGAGAGGATCCTGTGGACATATTAAATGAAGGGTTAGGTGTCAATGATCTCCCGATGGTTTTGTTATCCTCGTTTGGTTATACGCAAAAACCAAAACTAACCATGTTGCCGTTTGGCTAGAGTCTGTCAGCATTTTTGACTCTTCGGATTTAACGAGATTTATCATTGATTCACAAGTGTTCACCTTACCGTCTAAGCTTATCCTACCGCGTGTCCGAGGTCATCTTTCGATTGGGTTATATTGTTAGAATGGCTTCAAATATCACAGTACTGTTAATGCTTGGACTTTTAGGGAAGCGCTGATTAAATCGCACTCCAGCGACAATTGCCAAACAAGTATATTTTTTCAAAAATCGCCGTTTGGCAATTGTGACTGAAAAGTGATTTGTTCAGCGCTTCCCTAGTGAATTAATGGGTGATTTTTCCATCCTTTGAAATACTTGTCCTTTGTTCCAGCAATGCTGCGGTTATATTTTGCCATTGTTGCAGCAGTCCTAAGTACAGGGTTCTGCAGTTAGGAGAATCGACTACATCAGGATGCTCAATCACCAGGCGAATGTGGCTGACAATAAAGTGGGCAAGTTTGGGGCATTGATTTTTATGGAACCGCGTCATTAAAAAGCAGAGAGTTGAATGCAATTTAACAAATGATAAATCATCCGTTTTTTTCTCTTTAATGAGCGTTACGATGCTATCCAGATTTTGTTCCACGGTTTTTCCTTTATAGTGTTAATCAGTTGCATTCATGAAGTTGAACAAAATCATTAAGCTGATTTTGCATTTTTGGGGAATGTCTCGGGTTAGTTGTGTGGCAAGTCAGCCATGACTTCGACTGTTTGACGTAACCTTCCCGCTTGTTTTTAGCAATATTCAACAAGCTAAGTAAGCGGTAGTATCGAGAAATGAGCAGAGCAATGCAGGGATTTTGCAGAGATTCATATTGAATTTTCAAATATTCAATAGCCATTAATAACACCTCTTGCTTATCGTTATCCGACATAACCATTCTCCTGATATCTGGATTTATTCTTTTTTGTTAATTTCACAGCAGATAGAAATAATTTCCAGACAGTTTTTTTCGAATCAGCATTCAGACACTTAAAATCCATGACATGAATAGACCCACTCTCAATCAATGACGCTAAAATGTTTGGCGAAATGGCTATGTGTATCAAATTATTTTTCATATAAAAACCGGATAGAGTTTTATTTGATGTAAATGATAATGATTCTCATTTACATGTCAAGTAAATTTCTTTTCCCTCTGATTTTAGGGGGCGATAATTTGAAACCATGCTTGAACCGTGAAAGCGGGCTGCACACGACTTCATTTAAGAGTGCAATACCCGGGATCGCTCTGTCTTGGGTTTTTTCAAGGGACACCGGGGGATGCCAGACGTCCTACCTACCGGCATTGACGCACCAATATATTGGCAACATGGGTCATTCTCCACGATTCGAGAAATGAAATAGAGTAAATAGTATTGCGAACGATTCGCATTAAGTATAAACTAAGACTCTAATACTTCTTGTCTCTAAATTTCCTATGGGAAGGTCTTATGAAAGTCAAAAAAATAGATAAATGCCCGGTCGCTTTGCTTCC
>JAQTLI010000243.1 GCA_028714995.1 Methylobacter sp.
GCAGTTACAATGAAAATTGGCGGATGTGGTGGTTGAGTAGGCGATATCGTAATGAAAGCCTTATGGGTCAGGTTCTACAGATCGGTTATTTCTTTAGGGTAGATTTGGACAAAAACGATGCGCGGCCCGCTCATTTTTTTGACCACGACATCGAATTGGTTAAATTTAATTTTCTGATTTTCTACCGGAATATCACGTAGTTTGGCCATGATGAGGCCGCCAATCGAGACTTCATCGTCCAGTTCGAGTTCCTCGTTTTCGATGTCGATGCCCAGAATTCGTTCCAGCGAGAATATCGGTAGACTGCCCTTGCCGATCAGTGTGTGGTCATCGAGCCTTGTCCAGTCGTTGTTATTTTGACGGAACTCATCGCGTATTTCACCGACCATCGCGCTTAACAAATTATCCAGCGTGATGAAGCCTTGCGGCTTTTGTCCTTTTTGTCCAATGATCGCAAAATGTGATGTTCCCATGCGGAATTGACGGAATAACTCCAGCGCTGGTTTGTCCGGCAAAATGTATTGGATAGGACGCAAGTAATTTCTCAAATCCTCAATCGCTTTGCCTTCTTGCTGGGCGAAAAACAAGTCTTTCAAATGAATTACCCCTAACACATCAACGTCATTAGTGTCGAAATAGGGATAGCGGCTGTAGCGTTTTTGAGACACAGTTTGCAGGTTTTCCTGCAATGACTTGTTGCGGTGCAATGCGGTGATCTCATGAATCGGCCGCATCAGGTCGGACACTTCCAGTTCGCTGAAATCGAGCGTTTTCGCCAGGATATTCAATTCGTCACGGGTAAAGCGGTCACCAGGGTAGTTACTGCGCAAAATAAGTTTAAGTTCGTCGGCCGAGTAGTAGGCATCGTGACCGTGGACATTACCCAGGCCAAATAGACGCAGTACTAAGATAGCGCTAGAGTTCAGCAGCCAGATCGCAGGATACATCAGCCAATAGAATCCGTAGAGTGGCGCGGCGCTCCATAAGCCGATCTTTTCGGGATTACGAATCGCCAGCGACTTCGGCGCAAGCTCACCGACGACGATGTGTAGAAACGAGATCTTGGAAAAGGCGAAAGCGAATGAGATGCCGTGTATCAGCTCCGGCGATGTGACGCCGATTTTAGTGAACAGTGGTTCCAAAATACTGGCAAATGCGGGTTCGCCGATCCAGCCTAAGCCAAGTGATGCAAGTGTAATACCCAGCTGACAGGCCGATAAATAGGCATCGATTTTCGAATGCACTTTGGCCAGAATCTGTCCGCGCCAGCCTTGTGTTTTAGCAATCTCGCGGATACGTGTTTGTCGCAGTTTGACGAGACCGAACTCTGCTGCCACAAAAAAGCCATTGAGCGCAACCAGCAATAACGCGACGATGATCAGTAAAAGATTATTTATAGTGGGGATCATCTGGGAATCCGGGAAAAGTGATCAACAATGAAAAACAGGATAGTGATAGCCCCGCGTGGATTTGATGAACGGTGATCTCATTTTTTTAAAAACCATTGCGTCTTTGGGATTATAATAAACGGATTGGTTAAATGCGACATTTAACACATAAAGGGGATTGTGCTGTAATGATCCGGTAAGTTATCTCCTCGAACAATCGTTTATTAAGATACGCTGCGTGTTTTACTAATACAACCTGTGATAAGAAAAAACGGCAGACATGGATGACTAATCCCGCAACTATAAATATGGAATCGCGTAATTTAATACAGGGTAGGTGGCGTTATTTGTCCAGTTCACTCGTAACTTATTGTCTAACAGTGCTTTTTATTATGCTGGCGGGTTGCTCAGAACCGACCATTCAAAAGCTTGAAGGCCCGGTTCAAGGGACAACTTATCATATTAGTTACTGGTCCGAATCGTCGGTGGATAGCGCAGATATTAAAGCCGGCATCGAAAGCGAATTCGCAGCTATCGACAAGTTGCTGTCCAATTACCGGCCTGACTCGATCATAGAAACTTTCAATAGTGTCGAAAACACGGGCAGCCAGGAAGTCGGTGGCGAAATCGTGTCTCTGGCTAAAATAGCACAGACAGTTCATCAGGCCAGTCAGGGTTGCTACGATTTAACAATCAAACCCTTGTTCGATTTATGGGGCTTTCGGGGTGATGCGCTGACGATTCCTAAAGATTCGACAATTCTTGCCACGTTGAAACAAATCGGCATGGAAAAACTGGAAGTAGTGGATGAAACCCATCTGCGTAAAAAACAATCCGATCTGAAAGTCGATTTGTCCTCTATCGCCCAAGGCTATAGCGTGGAAAGGATCAGCCGTGTTCCCGAGCAAAAAGGCATAACGCATTATCTGGTCGAGATTGGCGGAGAGCTGAAAACCCAGGGACATAAACCTGGCGATAAACCTTGGCGCATCGCCGTGGAAAGGCCGTTACCGGGCGAACAGGTCATGCAAAAAGTGATGACCCTGCCCAAGGATACGCCGATCGCCGTCATGACTTCAGGCACTTACCGGCATTATTTCGATGACCATGGGCAGCGCTACAGTCACATTCTTGATGCCCGCACCGGGAAACCGGTCACTCATAATCTGGTTTCCGTCACCGTCCTGCACAGTGATCCGGCGATTGCCGATGCCTGGTCAACCGCGCTGCTTTGTCTGGGTCAAAAGGATGGGATGAAAGCGGCGAATGCAGAAAAAATTGCAGCCCTTTTTATCGAACTGCAGGACAAAGAACTAATCGAATCCCGAAGTGAATCGTTGAACACTTTGGGAAATCTTACCATTCATTAATGCTTATATAAGCGGATCATAGTAATGTCGTTAAAAACCCATTTGCTCAATCTCCTTTCCCGGTGGGGAAACTGGACTCTTCGTCATCCTGTTATCCTGTTTTTGACCGTCATTGTACTCGCCACTTTGTCAGCGCAATACGCCAGTAATAATTTAAGCATTAACACAGACACTGCCGAGCTTATTGCTCCCGATGCGCCTTTTCAAATAAACCGCCGCAAGGTTGAAAAGGCTTTTTCCCAGGACATGCATTCACTGTTACTGGTGGTCGAATCAGACACGCCGGAACTGACCAAAGCAGCCACCAGAAGACTGGTGCGCTTATTCAAAGTCGATAAAGACAATATAGAATCAGCCTATATTCCCAACGAAAACGAGTTCTTCCGTCAGAACGGCTTGCTTTATCTCGACATTGATAATTTGCAGACCTTATCCAGCAATTTGTCCCAAGCCCAGCCATTTATCGGCAGAATAGCCCAGCAGCCAAACCTGACCGGCTTCTTTTCAATTTTTGAAGACGCCTTAACATCGTCAGGTAAAAGCCAGGAGATGCCCATCGATATGACGTCGCTGATTGATAAGGTTTCGCTGGCATTGCATAAAACTCTCAATGGTGAAAAAGAACTATTGTCTTGGGAAACATTGATCGCTGAAAAGAAATTAAAAGAGAGTCACTCTAACAATGGCTTTATCATCGTTGTGCCCAAGTTTGATTTCACGCAAATCCGCCCGGCAGAGCACGCCATTGAAACTATCCGCAAAGCTGTTGCCGATATTCAGGACCCTAATTTACCCGCGGTTAAAGTCTGGATTACCGGTGAAGTCGGTCTTGAAGATGACGAATTGGCCGGTATGAGTAGTGGTACGTTTACCGCCAGTGTTTTCTCTGTTGTTTTGGTTTTGTTCATTTTATTGATTGCTTATCGATCTATTTTATTGACGATAGCCACATTGATTACCCTGGCTTTGGGCATGGTTTTTTGCGGGGCGTTCGCTGCTTTTTCCGTAAAAGAGCTTAATTTAATTTCAGTTGCTTTTGCCGTATCCAACATTGGTTTGGGCGTGGAATATGCCATTCATTTTTGTTTGCGTTACAGGGATAATTTGCTCCATCATGTCGATCATGAAAGAGCGATACGCAGTACTTTAGTCTCTACCAGTCCGTCGCTATTATTATGTGCGGGCACAACAGCCATCGGGCTATATGCGTTTATACCGACTAGTTACAAAGGCGTATCCGAACTCGGCTTGTTGGCGGGAACGAGTCTATTTATCTGTCTTGTGATTACCTTGGTTGTATTGCCCGTTCTACTAAGAATCATCCCTGTACCAGCTCCTTCCGAGCCAGTGCCTAGTAACCCCGGCTTTACAACGTTGTCGGAAAAAATGGCGACATTCACGCTTCATTACGCCAAACCGATTACCATCCTAACCGGCCTGATAGCAATCCTATCCATATTCCTGGTGTTTAACGTAAAAACTGATTTCAATCCACTTAATCTTAGGGACCCTAATACTGAATCGGTCATTGCATTCAAGAATTTGATGAAAGATAAGGAAACCTCGCCAATGACGTTAACCGTCCTGGCGAAGGACGAAAATGAAGCCAAGACTTTACAACAAAAGCTTGCGGCATTAAGTTCGGTTGATAAAACTATCAGTCTTTTTGATTTCATGCCTTCCGACCAGGAAGATAAAATGGCTTTGATTGAAGAGATGGAAATGGTACTAGGAGCGCAAGCACAGAATTTTCCTGCTTTAAAGCCTGACACGGATCCTGTTCCAAGCATTAATCGCCTGATAAAAGCAATAGACGACATCCTGCCAAGCAAAACCGATGCTCACGAGATAGCGGCTTTAAAAAACTTTAAATCAGAACTGCAAGATATTCTGATCTTGGGTATCACCATCGCCGCCAGAATTCCAAGAATTGCCACGACTGCTACCAGTTCGATCAAAGTGAAGCCGCTCTGCGCGCCGTTCACCGCGTCTTCTCTCACTTCATCAACCCGCTCTTGCAAGAGGCAGGCATTGCGGCGCACCGCCGCAACATCAACAACCTGTCGGGCCCGCCGCATAGCTCGACGTATACGTAGGGCTGAGTCCGGCTGCAGTCGGCGGCAGATAGATCACCTGGCAACCTGCCGGGCTGTTTGCCTTGGCATGCTGGATTGCCGTACCTGCCAAGATGAAGTCTTCCGGCGGCGAAAAATCCATGGCCTTCATCAAATCCGCAGTGGTGGCGGCATAGCCATATTTGAGCTGAACCACAGAGACCGTGTCCGGCAGGGTGATCGTGTAGCTCAACGCATTCTCCTGACCGTTGGCTGCTGCCTTCGCATACAACATGCTGTTGGCACCGCGCATGGCGCCCTCGACGGCCTTCATCACCGCTGTGCGGGCATCACCCGCCGTATTCATGAACCGCGGCAGGGCAATCGCACCCAGAATGGCAAGGATCAGAATGACCACAATCAGTTCGATCAGGGAGAATCCCGTCGCCGGTTTCAGTTTTTGCTTGCTCAGCATAGGTCTTACCGTTTGGTT
>JAQTLI010000244.1 GCA_028714995.1 Methylobacter sp.
CATTCTTATCGAGGGAAGCCTGCGGTAAGCATGAAAACATATTATCGAAACATTAACTCCCGGGAGGAGCGATGAGTGAATTTTTCCATGAAGGTAGTCGACAACTGCAAGACCGTTTCGAAACCCGGCCCATGGCCGACCGTCTCGTCGATACGATTGTCAGTGATCAGATCAGTCCGGAAGACAAGGCGTTTATTGAAGAACAGAATATGTTTTTTTTCGCCACTGTTGATCGGGAAGGGCGACCTAACTGTTCCTACAAAGGCGGTAGCGTCGGTCTGGTCAAGGTCATCGATGAACACACCCTGGCTTTTCCGCTCTACGACGGCAGCGGCATGTATCTGTCGGCCGGCAATGTATTGGTTAACCAGAATGTCGGCCTGTTGTTCGTCGACTTTCAACGACAAGCCCGTCTTCGCTTAAACGGCAGCGCTTTCATACAGGACGATGATCCTTTGCTGAGTCACTGGCCAGAGGCGGAAATGGTGTTGCGGGTAAAGCTGCGGGAAATGTTCCCCAACTGTCCGCGCTATATCCACAAAATGACTCTGGTCGAAGAGTCGGCATTCGTTCCCAAACAACATTGCGAAACGCCGGCACCGGCCTGGAAGCGTTTGGAAGCAGTCGCGGACGTATTGCCGCCCCGCGATGCACACTTGGCTGGTCAAGATCAAGATGCAGCGGCGGCGTTAAACCGCAAATAGTATAAATTGGCATCCTTTTTTACCAGTTCACACAAAAGTAATATAACAATTAACTCAATCAAGTCCGTACCACCTTGTTTATAAAATGGCAGACCAGAAAATTTATCTAAATGTACCTTTTGCCCAAAAGGATGAGGCAAAAGCGCTCGGTGCCCGCTGGGATGCGATCAATAAGAAGTGGCATGTCCCAGCCGATAAGGACATGACACTTTTTGCCAAATGGCAAGCTGAATCCGGTGCTGTAAAATCACCAGTATTGAAGACTTCATCATCAAAAATCAGCTCTCCATCCAAGAAGATCACCACCGGTATCAAAACCCATGCAACTGTTAAAGATTTTGTTGCCTATAACGGCGAAGTGCCGCCATGGGATTAAGTAGAGAAGAAAGACTGAAAGCAGAGTGTTTTCATTGTGACTTGTTGTGAATGTTTATTATGAATTGGACAAGCAGTAGGCATCAGGCAAGCACTAATGCCGATAAAAAACGTTTTACTCAAAAAACATTACATAAGGGGTAAAATTTGATCGAGAATCTTTCTGTTTGTTACCAGAATTTGTTTTGGAAAGATCCCTTCTTTGCCTCGAAAGTCTGTAATTGTGGCTCCGGCTTCACGTGCAATTACAACCCCAGCGGCAACGTCATAAAGGTTTAATTCTTGTTCCCAAAAGGCATCGACTTGCCCATCTGCAACTAAACATATATCCATAGCCGCGGAACCAAAACGGCGCTGCCCTGTCGTTATTTCGGCGATTCTACAGAATCGTTGGAGATTGTTTTCTTTTAGGTAAGAGCGCAGGCAGGCAAATCCCGTAGCGATCATCGCATCAGCAAGATTGCTTTCAGACGAAACGCTGATAGGTTCGCCGTTTTTCCTGGCTCCTTTTCCTTTTTCTGCGGAATAGTAATCATCAAGAGCGGGCGCATATACTGCTCCGAATATAAGTTCCTGATTAATTTCCAATGCAACACTGATGGACCAAAAATATTGTCCTCTTGAGAATGAATGTGTTCCATCAATTGGGTCGACGATCCAGCGTGCAGATTGGTTTGCGCTTTGTCCACTTTCTTCCCCCCAAAAACCAAATTGCGGGTAATGCTTGGCAAGGTTCTCTTGCATAAAGATTTCAACTGCAACGTCTGCTTCTGTGACTAAGTCGCGGGGCCTTTTTTTAGTTACCTCCAAATGCTTAAGGTTTCTAAAATGAGTTAAGGCAATCGATCCGGCTTCACGGATTACATTTTCGAGAACAGCAGCTGAAATGGGCATCTATAGTAACCTTGGAAACAAGAGGGGAGTGCTTTAATTATATCAAGCTAATGCTGAGAATATATTCCAATAATTCGATTGGATTTAGAGCGTTTTGATATGTGTTGAATACACTTTGACTCATTGTATGGTTAATGACTGGTGCTATTAAGGGGTGCTAAAGAAATAACCGCTCCTGCTTAGAAAGTAGTTGAAGGCCGCTTGGCAAGTGGGGGGCTATTTTTTCAATGCTTGCGTTACAGCGCGGATATCAGTCATAACCCAGGTTGGTTGATAGTCAGTTGTTTTCAAGTCATCTTTTGTAGATACGCCCGACAGTACCAGAAGGCTACGGATGCCTGTGCGGATGGCTCCGAGGATGTCGGTCTCCAATCGATCGCCAATGGCCACTGTCTCGGACGGATCCGTGCCCAGTTGCGCGAGGGCTTGTTGGTAAATAATGGGTTCCGGTTTGCCAATAATGATCGGCGTTACTCCTGTGGCTGTTTGTAATGCGGCCAGAATGGCGCCATTGCCAAGAATGAGCCCTCGTTCTGTCGGAAGCGTGGTATCGGCATTGGTGCCAATGAATTTCGCTCCGGCACGAAGATTAAGAGTAGCAGTCGCCAGCTTATCCCATGACAAAGTTGCATCCTTGCCGCAGACAACAACGTCTGCACCTATGCTGGAATCGCTGTCGTTATTCACTTCATACAGATCCGTTAAAGTAAAGCCACGATCCAGAAGAGGTTGCCGGGCGCCGTCTTCGCCGATGACAAAAACCCGGGTCGTTGCAGGGTCTGTATGCTCAGTCAGATATAGCGCCGTTGCCATGCTGGAGGTCAAGATTTCATTAAGCGTCACCGAAATGCCCATTCGTGAGAGTTTAGTGACGTATTGTTGCTGTGTCAGGCTGGCGTTATTGGTCGCCAGGATGAACGAAATATGTTGCTCGCGCAGCGTTTGGAAAAAGTCCTTTAACCCAGGCGCTGGCAGATCGCCGTGCCATAAAACGCCGTCCATATCGATGATGAGGGCGCGAATATTGGTAAATGGTTCAATCAGGTTATTTCTCATACCATATATTGTTATGTTAGTTAACTTTGAGAATGTATACGGAAGATGTTTTTTTAAGTCTATCACAATCAAACTGCTTAATTTTTTGACACTTTAACGCCTAGAGTATAATTTACTCCGCCGGCCGTTTAAAATGGCCAGTAGTTGCTTGAAGAGATGGCATGATAGTAATTTCGATGTGTACGGCGCAAGACCTTGATCTGTTCAACTGTGATCTATGCGCCAACTCAGGACATTGAACATTGACATTCGTCCCCTTTCTACTTTAAAGTTGCACATGTAAAAATATGTAACTAAATTTATAACTATAACATAACCCTTGGGAGCACGTATCATGGCAAAACCATTAATACAAATGGCATTAGATTCTTTAGATTTCGATCAAACAGTGGCATTGGCTACACAAGTAGCGCCTTATGTTGATATTTTTGAAATCGGAACTCCTTGTATTAAACACAACGGCATCAATCTGGTTAAAGAATTAAAAGCAAGATTTCCAGATAGATTGTTGTTAGTTGACCTAAAAACTATGGACGCTGGCGAATACGAAGCGACTCCATTCTATGCAGCCGGTGCTGATATTTGTACCGTTCTTGGTGTATCTGGTCTTGCAACTTGTGCTGGCGTGATTAAAGCAGCGAACGCACACGGTGCAGAAGCTCAAATCGATTTGATTAATGTTGACGATAAAGTTGCCTGTGCAAGAGCTACTGCTGAAGCCGGTGCTCATATCATGGGTATTCATACTGGTCTTGATGCACAAGCTGCAGGTCATACTCCTTTCGCTGACTTGAATGACATCGCAAGATTAGGCTTAAATGTCAGGATTTCTGTTGCTGGCGGTATTAAAGCATCGACTGTACAAGATGTGGTTCGCGCAGGTGCAAATATTATTGTTGTTGGTGCTGCAATCTATGGTGCTGCTTCACCTGCTGACGCTGCGCGTGAAATTCGCGAATTGGTTGACGCGGTATAATTATGCATCAGAAACTTATCATAGAAAAGATTTCAGGTATTCTTGAAGCTACAGATGATACGTATGATGTAAAGTTAACCCAAATGCTTGATACCGCCAAGCGTATATTTATCTCGGGTGCTGGGCGTTCAAAGCTCGTTGGCAATTTTTTTGCAATGAGACTAGTTCACGCAGGTTACGATGTAAGTGTCGTGGGCGAGATTGTGACGCCGAGTATTAAAAGCGGTGACTTACTGATTATTATTTCCGGTTCCGGAGAGACTGAGCAATTAGTGGCGTTCACTAAAAGCGCTAAAAAAATAGGCGCTAAAATTGTCTTGATCTCTGCGAAAAGCGATTCAACGATTGGTGATATGGCCGATGCGGTATTCCAGATTGGACGATCAGAACAGTATGGTAAAGTTTTAGGTATGCCAATGGGTACTGTATTTGAGCTATCTACCTTATTGTTTTTGGAAGCAACCATTTCGCATGTCATTCATGAAAAAGGAATTCCTGAAGAAATAATGAGAGAAAGACACGCTAATTTAGAATAGCGACACAGGACGAGTGGTCATGATCACTCGTCCTGCTCTACCCGATGTCAAGCATCGAAAGAACATTCGTGACAAGGTCAATCAGGCTGAAAAGTCACCATTTAGTAATCTACCAAATAGTAAGGGGAAGAATATGACTTCGCGTCGAGAATTAGCGAACGCCATACGGGCTTTGAGCATGGATGCCGTACAGAAAGCAAACTCAGGTCATCCAGGCGCACCAATGGGTATGGCGGACATCGCCGAAGTACTGTGGAACGACCACATGAAACATAACCCAACTAACCCTAAATGGGCAGATCGTGACCGCTTCGTTTTGTCGAACGGTCATGGTTCTATGTTGATTTATTCGTTATTGCATTTGACTGGTTATGATTTGCCAATGGATGAGATTAAATCATTCCGTCAATTGCATTCAAAATGCGCAGGACATCCTGAGTATAGTTATGCGCCAGGTGTTGAAACTACTACCGGTCCGTTAGGGCAAGGTATTACCAATGGCGTTGGTTTCGCCATGGCTGAAAAGTTGCTGGCCCATGAATTTAACCGTCCTGGTCATAAGATCGTTGACCACCATACCTACGTATTTTTAGGTGATGGTTGCTTGATGGAAGGCATTTCCCACGAAGCGTGTTCATTGGCTGGTACGTGGGGTCTGGGTACTCTGATTGCTTTCTGGGATGACAACGGCATTTCTATCGATGGTCATATCGAAGGCTGGTACACTGATGATAC
>JAQTLI010000245.1 GCA_028714995.1 Methylobacter sp.
CCAAGTTGCCGGCTATGGAAGACATGCAATTTTATTCATCATTTTATCGTTCACCGTGACCTTGGCTGAAATAGGGCTAGCGGGGGATATTCTGATTAATGCCCCTGACTGGGTTATGTTCTACTTGTTTATGATCGTTTTTGCGCTCTATAACTGGGGCATGAGCCATGCATGGAAGATGGTAAAAGTTGCCCGACATTTACGAGAACACAAAAACGAGCCCGAAATAAACGACCCCCTGCGTTCTCAGCTTATAAGGGAAGCGAAGCTCGAGCGTAGTGATGATAAATAGCCCCCCAGAAGAACTATCCGCAATAACAATCATTAGTTGTGCCGTTATTGAAATCGCAAAACATCGGCCTCTATGGAGTCTACTGAGGTATTAATTGCGTAAATATGATGCTGTTTACATGCCAAGAAAAAAGCGTAAATATCGACTCTAGCAAATTCACAGGCGGCCCCTCGGTACAATTGGCCTGATTGAATCGTCAGCACTGCAGCTTAATCTGCTTGGCTGTTTGACTTTGATTTTGCCCTTGAATGTATTGATCAGGAATTTCTAGAGTAAGCTGCATGGTATTCACTTTGAATTAATCATTGTGTATCCCAAACTCTTATAACCAGTTTTTCGTTTCTCGCTCATCTTGTTTAACATCGGTATGTTGCTGTCTACATACTCGTAAATCCTGACTTCGGTGTTTGCATGATGCAAACGGTGCAAAAAATTAAACTGTAATTAAGCTTGCATTAAAAATAGCTACCCCCCTAATGATGCGTGTGTGATTAAATTAATAACAGACATGATAATTTGATAAACAACAGCGATTAATCAATGCAAGATAATGACTTGTAATTAAAAACATAATTATCATGCAATGATAACCAGCAAGTCAAAAGTGATAAAAGCATCACAATGTTGTGATTAAAAATGATAATTAGAACTGTTTCACAATTTTTGTCAGGCTTATGCTGTAAAAAATAATCCTAATGAAATACTGAAACAAAAACAAAAAATGGCCTTGGTTGAATCATAAAACAGAACCGGGGACAGTAAAAATTGCAACAACCAACTTTTTTGAGTTTTAAACTTGGTTAGGTAAGTTGGTTAGCTCTATTAATCCGACAGACTCCCAGGCGACTTAATGAAAATGTCATCAAACAGTTAACCTTCCTGTAATAATTCAAAGGTATTATGGCAAATAGTCGAAATTCTTTACGAAAAACTTAACTTTAGGTTTTTCGATTTTATATCTAAAACCGTATTTTATATCTAAATCCGTATTTTTGGCGAATAAGGGAGACACTGCCGTGAATAATTTCGAAACATCAAATTTAGCTGTGCTAATAAGCAGCTCTTTTTTTATAACTATAGCTGCAATGATATTGTTAAGGCCGGTTGCATTTAAAATCGGTCTTACCGACAAGCCAAGTTCACGAAAAAAACACCAGGGAGAAATCCCGATGATTGGTGGTTTAGCGATCTATCTTTGCCTCGCTTGCATCATCCTGACACAAAGTTTGGACGTTCCCGTAAATATTGCTTTTTTTACAGCCGTCACAATCATTGTTGTCACTGGATTGATTGATGATTTTAAAGACTTAAGCTTTAAAGTCCGCTTGGCCGCCGAAATGGTTGCTGCGTTGATCATGGTAAAATGGGGTGGAATTGAGATAACCAACTTAGGTAATTTGCTAGGGTTTGGCGAAATACAACTCGGTATGTTTTCAACCGTGTTTACGGTGTTCGCAATTGTAGGTGGAATCAATGCCTTCAATATGCTTGATGGCGTTGACGGCTTAGCCGGCAGTACTTCATTAATCATCTATTTTATACTGTCGATTTTGTGCCTTACTTATAACTCCGACAACTCTTTGCCATTTTGTTTCCTCCTTGCTCCGGCTACTGCAGCATTTTTATTATTTAACTTCCCCATCCCAGGGCGAACAAAAGCACCGGCTTTTCTCGGTGACACAGGCAGCATGTTGCTTGGTTTCACCATTTGCTGGCTGGTCATTTCTGCATCACAGGGTGACAATAAAATCTTTTCGCCTGTTACCGCATTATGGCTTATCGGGGCACCCATTTTGGATACGTTATGTATCATGATACGCCGCATACGAAAAGGCCGGTCGCCATTTGCACCTGACAGAGAACATTTCCACCATATCCTCCAAGTTGCCGGCTATGGAAGACATGCAATTTTATTCATCATTCTATCGTTCACCGCGACCTTAGCCGTAATAGGGCTAGCGGGGGATATTCTGTTTAATGCCCCTAACTGGGTTATGTTCTACTTGTTTATGATCGTTTTTGCGCTCTATTACTGGGGCATGAGCCATGCATGGGAGATGGTAAAGGTTGCCCGACATTTACGAGAACACAAAAACGCGCTCGAAATGAACGAATCCATAAGTACTTCGTAGTTTGTAATGGAAACGGAACTTGATCGTAATAATGACAAATAATCCGGGCGGATTAAAAGTATTGGCCCCTGTATTCTTTTAAACACTCCTCCCGAATTGCTCTCATCGAAGAATACCGAAGTTTCAGTGAAAAGCCGCCCCTGGCCTCGCGGCAAAGGCTTCTCCGCCAATTGCCGCCCGAACACATGTGCATTGGCCAAGTGCCCCGCCCTCTTTACGTTGCTATGTTTCTGCTATCAAATAAAAGGTTATATGATTTTTTTGGTCATACCGCATCGATCGCCTGCTATGCCAGTACCTGAAAGTCTCCAACTGGTTCCCTTTGATTGTTCTATGGGACGGATGCCATCATTCAAAAGTAATCCCTAATTGTCCGCTTTATGGAGCGCTCTTCCCCACGCCTGTGAGCGGCTAAAGCAGTGTTTGATTTATATTTGGAGACTTTTAAGAAACCATTAATAAAACACTTTTAAGATTGAACCTGCTCGCTTGAAGCTGTCGCGAATGAATGGCTAATGAAAGCTTAATTCGAAACAATTTAATGCATCATATTGCAGGATCAATATTATGAATCGTAACCACATCTTTAACAACGCGTTAAATCTGACTCATCAAGAAGTAAATAGGAAAGTTGCTATTCATGAAGCCGGACACGCGGCGGCTATTTATCTAGGCAACAAACAAAAAAGACTACCACCGGTATTTTTTCAGATTTTTATAACTCCGGTGAATAGTGATTTTCAATCATCCCAGTTTTTCAGTAAACCAGCCACTAAATATATTGCAAACATAGACGGCGGTCGCTTAATTCATACCCTGCCTTCCTCAATTGAAGAGGCCACAAACGATTTTTCTTCAGCACAGAAATTTGCTTATCAACGCGCTTTTGAAGCTGATATGATCAACATGCTGGTCGGACCTTTGGCTGAAGCAAAATATATCGCACAACAAGATGGAGAACTGATTAACCCTCGCCTCATACATTTAAATGCCTTGTATTACTTTGGTGGCACTTCCGATTTAGCGAGCGCCAACGAATATCTTGAATGCTTTCCTGCAAATTCAGAGCTTAGGGAACAAAAAATTTTAGAAATATTTTTAGCGGCATTCAACTTCGTTAATGAAAGATCAAATTGGTGCGCAATTACCGCCTTGGCGGACTATATTGTAAGTGAAGATAAAAGCGTCATTGAATGCAATGAAATTATCGAAGTTCTGGAGACTGCTACTCATAGGTCAGCCTGCCAGGTTTCGAACTAGCGAAAACACGGTAGTACTAAATGAGTGGGCCGAAGGTGATGGCTGACACTCAATATGGATTCAGCTGAGTGGATTTTTGCCCTAACCAAGTATCCTGAAATCAGGCATTAAAAACTTGGAGTTAGATAGGAATGATCTTAGCTCATTCGATATTTGCGACAATATCGTCTATAATTATAAATGTAAGTTAAAGGAAGCCCCCCGTTCAAAGGAAATTGTATTTGAAAGTCCAACTGAAAAGGGTTTTTCTTATCAATCATTCTTCTCACTTTTATGAATACCTTGTATATGAAAAAACACGATTTCAAATTGCTTTTAGCAGTTACTGGTATATTGCTTGTAAGTTCCACCAACGCCAATTCAGCAACCTGTCAAGGTATGACCGCCACTATCGTGGGAACATTGGGAGCGGATGTATTAACTGGGACTGCAGGTGACGACATAATCGCCGGGCTAGAAGGAAATGACCTCATCTACGGTCGAGGCGGAAAAGACATCATCTGCGGCGGTTCCGGCAACGATTTGATCTATGGCAATGGAGGCAATGATACGATCAAAGGCAATGGAGGTGATGACATCATTGTTGGCAATAATGGCGACGATATCCTCTCAGGCGGATCAGGAAACGACACTATTTACGGCTATAACGACAATGACATTCTTTCTGGCGGTGTCGGCAATGATACGCTCTTTGGCAATGTAGGTAATGACAACTTTACTGGCGATGATGGCGATGATATTATTTTATCTGGACCAGGAAACGACACTGCTTCCGGCAACGCTGGCAACGATCAAATCAGTGGCGAATCCGGCGACGATACCCTGTCCGGCGATAGCGATTCCGACTCAATCTCTGGTGGCATAGGAACTGACAATATTTCCGGCGGCGACAACAATGACCTCCTCCTCGGCAATGACGGCAATGATACGATCAAAGGCGATGCAGGTAAAGACACTATTAACGGTGGAAATAACGACGACATAATCGATGGTGGAGCAGGTAGTGACGAGATCTCTGGCGATGCAGGCAATGACCAAATTAATGGCGGCACAGGCACTAGCGACAACTGCACACCAGATCAGCAGAACGATACTATTTCCGATTGTGAGACTGAAAATACCGCTGAACAGGAAGAGTTGATTGACGGTTAAGGTTTACCACCAATGCCGTTGATGCCATATCTATAAATCAACCACAAGTGAATTACCATGCCACTTGTGGTTGATAAGGTTGTTGATGTTGTAAGGCACCAAAACAAATCTTTACTAATTTCTGCATGGCAGCAACTAAGACAAACCTTTACTTTTGCCTCTTCCGATTAGGATGGCTGTAAAGACTCCTAGGTGCAGCCTTACTTGACTGGCCTAACCGGCTATGCCTGTCGACCCGGCGATAAAACTGCAATGGGTCACTTAATTCTATAGTTAGGCACTTGGTTCCTGAAAACATTAGACATTTCGATACGGCCTGCCTAATTGTTTAATCGACCGTCCAATTAAACGTTATCTTGCCCCGATCTAGTGGAAACACGGCCGTACTAAATGAGTGGGCCGAAGTGATGACTGTCACTCAATATGTACTCAGCTGAA
>JAQTLI010000246.1 GCA_028714995.1 Methylobacter sp.
TGAAAGCGGGAACATTCATGATTTACAAAAAGACGCCGTTGCCAAAGGTATCGTCTGGCTGCAAATCATCACTTCGGCGCCAGGCAAAGAAGGCAATGTCAGTGGCGAGTCAGCGCAGAAACTCAATACTTATCGCGGCGCTACCCCGACGAATACTGTTTTAGATACTGACGGTTCAATTGGCAAGCTTTACGGCGCAACCAATACGCCTCAGTTTTTTATAATCGATCCGCAAGGTGTGCTGGTTTACAAAGGCGGCATTGACAGCATCCCGTCTGCCGACAAATCCGATATCGCCAAGGCCGAAAATTATGTCAGTGCAGCGCTGGCTGATCTCGCCGCAGGCAGGAAGGTGGCAAAATCCATTACTAAACCATACGGTTGCTCTGTGAAGTACGCCAGTTAAAAAGGGGGAATTAAGATGAAAATTACTATTCATATTTGGGATTTGCCACACAGGCTGTTTCATTGGCTACTCGCCGCTTCTGTGACAGCGTCTTATATCACCGCCAAAATCGGCGGCGCGCTGATTGACTGGCATGGCCGGCTAGGCCTTTTTATTTTGGGTTTGCTGGTGTTTCGCATTGTCTGGGGCTTCATTGGCTCGACCCATTCTCGATTTGTGACTTTTTTTCCTACCTTTTCACGGCTGGTTGCTTATCTTAAGGGCCGCTGGCAGGGTATTGGCCATAATCCTTTAGGTGGGCTGTCAGTGATCGCGCTGCTTGCTACGCTGGCTGTACAGGTGGGTACGGGATTGTTTGCCAACGACGATATCGCCTTTGAGGGGCCATTGTTCGACTTTGTCGATAAGTCCTTTAGCGATCAATTGACCGGTTGGCACAATACGGTGTTCGATTTTTTGCTGGCGCTGGTTGTGTTGCATTTAGTTGCCATCATTTTTTACCGTGGGGTTAAAAAAACCAATCTTGTTGTGCCCATGCTGACCGGAAAAAAGAAAATTCCCATTGCGTTGGCAGAAGCTGTTGCGACAGATCATGACAAGGGATTTGGCCCTCTACGTTTAATTCTGTCTTTGATTATTTCCAGCACAGTGGTCTGGGGTGTTTCGGGCGGAATATCGCAACTCTATCCGGTGCAAAGCCAGCAGCAAATCGCACAAGCAGCGCCCTCAAGTTTTTAAACCACTTTAATATTTCTATAACACACAGGAACTGAAAAAATGAAAAAAAAATCAACACTCGCCATACTGCTTGTTGCATCAGCCAACGCTGCGGTAGCTGGCCCGATTGAAGAACAAATAAGATTTCGGCAGTCGGCTTACTCTTTTGCAGCCTGGAATATTTCGAAAATCAAAGAGCAGGTAGTGAATCATCCCGAAACCTTTAACAAAGACTCTGTTGCTGCGGCCGCAAATGCGATTGCTGCGGTCGCCAATTCCGGATTGGGCGCGCTCTATGGTGAAGGTACAGACAAGGGCGTAGGCTGGAAACAAACCCGTCTCAAGCCTGAATTTTTCCAGAAAAAAGAAGAAGTGACGGTAGCGGCCAACGCCTTTAACGTGGCCGCCAATGAATTGGCGAAAGTGGCGGCAACAGGTGATGTCAACGCGATCAAGACCCAGTTTGGAAAAGTTGGCGAATCCTGCAAAGGCTGCCATGACCTGATTCGTATTAATGAGTAAATATATGCTAAATATTATCTCGTTCCCACGCAGTGCACTCATCTTTTTACACAAGTGTCTGCGGGGCATCTATTGTTCGTCATTCTGGGAGGGATGCCGGAATTTCTAAGCACAGGGATGTATATAAAGAAACGCTGCAAGGTGTGCGTTAGGATGTTGCGCACACCGTAACCGGCTTTTAACGGCCTAGGAGTTTAGGATTATTTGGTTTTTTATTCCTTATGTTGTAAGCCCGTAATGGGGGATTCCCTGGCCTTTTTTGTTTATGGTTGCCTGATGAACAAGACTTGAAATCAGTCAGTCTTGAGCCAGTAATGTCTCTATGGGGCCTACACCTGATTTCTTGTCGGCTTACTCTTTCTTCTTCCATCCGCTCTCATCAAGTTCTGAAAACACTGGATAGTTAGTGCGGTGACCGCAGTTATAACATTTCACTGGCAAAGCTCAGACATTACACCTCATCAGTGCCGCTTTCCTGTTCTCAGGCTGGTCGCTGCCGCTATCTGTTTATTCAGGGACATAGTCTGATGCTGGGCTGCTGCTTTTTCAGCAAACTGGTTTAAGACTTGCGTGCACCGCTAAATGGACGGTGTCGGTCATGGAGATGGTAAGTATTTATTTGTTTATATTAATCAGTCTATTAAATAGTTTTCTGGTTGTTCAGTATAAATATATGGGCGCTATCAGTGTGTTGGTACGATAGCTGCATATATCTAACCGAACGTATCTTGATTACGTGCATTCTGTGCACTTTTAGCAATTAAATAAAGAGAAATAACCATGAAGAAACCTTCGAAACTGCTGCTGCTATTGTTGATTTTTGCTGCTCCTATCGCCTTTGGTGCTACTGGAGGTGCCAAAAAATCAGATGCGCCAGCCGATGCGCAAACTTACAAACCCAAGTCCCCACAAATTCACCGTGTCGAACTGGATGCCCTGTTGGCCAAACCCGATCAGCTGATCATCATCGATTTGCGGCGTCCTGATGAAGTCAGCTCAATCGGCGGTTTTCCTGTCTACCTGAGTATTCAGGCAGATCAGTTGGAAAAAAGCCTGGATTTCATTCCCAAGGACAGAACCATTGTCACTGTGTCCAATCATGCCGGACGTTCAGGCAAGTCGGCTGATCTGTTAGCCAGCAAAGGCTACAAGGTGGCCGGTTATGTCGGCGCGAAATACTACGAAGAAGAGGGCGGTAAGCTTACCAAAATCGCGCCGCCTGCGCCTAAGCCAGCGAAAAAACACAAGCACTAATTTTAATAAAGTGATGCTGGTGAAGGGCTAGAACCCTTTTATTTTTGGAGGATGTTAATGAAAAAGAAACTATATCTCGCAGTTATGTGGGGGCTAGCCGGTGCTGTGGCTGGGGAAGTTGAGGCAGCTGTGGATTTATTCAATAGTCCGGTCGGTGTAATTGGCGCAACAAAACAACCGGACTTGTTTAATGGTTCGGTCGGAACAATCGGTGCGCAACCCGTAGCGGTCGATAGTCAGCAAGCGGTCGCTGAAGTAAAAGCGCAGCAGACGGTGGAAGCTTTGCAAGCTCCGCAAGCCGGGCAATCAGCATCGGTAGCGTCCGACAATAAACAGGCGGCTGCTGAGGTGCAAACGTCGCAGGCTGTCAAATCAAAGCTCTGGTCGTATCAACCGGTGAAAGCTCCGGCTCAACCGACGGTTAATAACAAAAACTGGGTGCGGACGCCGATTGATGCATTTGTCCTCGCTCCTTTGGAGGCAAAGGGGCTTACTCCTTCGCCTGACGCTGACCGCGCCGCTTTTATACGCCGTGCAACCCTGGATGTCTGGGGGGTTATTCCAACGCCGGAGGAAGTAGCAACCTTTGTGAACGACACTTCGCCGGATGCTTACGAAAAACTTGCGGATCGCCTGCTGGCATCGCCCAAATACGGGGAACGGCAAGGCCGCAAATGGCTGGACTTGGCCCGATACGCCGACAGTACCGGTTTTCAGAACGATAACGATCGGCTGAATATGTGGCGTTACCGTGATTACGTGATCAATTCATTCAATCAGGACAAGCCGTATAGCCTCTTTCTGCAGGAACAATTGGCCGGCGACGAATTGTGGCCGGACAAGGAAGAGGCTTTGATTGCCACAGGTTTTATGGCGCAATTTCCGGATAACAGTAACTCGCGCGACCTGGTGCAGCGCAAATACCAGATCACCACTGACATCACCGATACGGTTGGTAAGGTCGTGCTAGGGCAAACCGTGGAATGCGCGCGCTGCCACAACCACAAGTTCGATAAAATCAGTCAGAAGGATTATTTTTCGTTGCAGGCGTTTTTCGCCAATATCGCCCCGGTGGACAATATTCCGGCGAAAAAAGGCGAAGTGGAGCGCGCCTATGACCAGCAATGGGCTAAGTGGGAAGAGGCCACCAAGGACATCCGCGCCAAACAAAAAGCCATTATCGACACTCATCGAGACGAGGCGCTCAAATATCATAAGGAGCGTTATTTGACCGATTCCAGAGAGGCCATTTTCAAACCAAAAGATCAATGGACAGCGCAAGATCGCTGGGTCAACCACAGGCTGGCCAACGTCACCGACGAACGTAGCTTGGAATCCTATTTTAATGAAAAAGGCGAAAGCAGCGATCCTAAAACCTATAACAAGGAAATTGCGGCTCAATGGGCGGAACTGGATAAGTTGGATAAAGAATTAAAAAAATTCAACGACTTGAAGCCGACAACCAGTTCCAACACCATTTCCGCAATGACCGAACTGGGCCATGCCGACGCACCGCCGAGTTTTGTGTTTGCTGTCGGCGATCACGAGAAACCGTTGGAAGAAGTGCAGCCGGCCTTCCCGCCTGCTATTACCGATGAAAAACCGGACATCAAGCCGTTGCCGTTCTCATCCGGCCGTCGTTCAGCGTTGGTGAAATGGATTACCAGTCCGAGCAATCCGTTGACGGCGCGAGTCTATGCGAACCGGGTTTGGGATCAGTATTTCGGTCACGGCATCGTCGAGACGGTCAGTGATTTCGGCAAGGCGGGGCAAAAACCCACTAATCCGGAATTACTGGATTATCTGGCCGCTAAGTTCGTCAAGGACGGATGGAGTGTTAAAAGTTTGCACCGCGATATCCTGTTGTCCAGCGTCTATCGTCAATCGTCCGATTACCGTGAAGATATCCACCAAGCCGATGGCGAGAATAAACTGCTGGCTGTTTTTCCACGCCAACGTTTAGAAGCTGAGCAAGTCAGGGATTCGTTATTGGTCGCGGCCGGCAAACTGGAAGACAAAGTGGGCGGTCCGTCTGTTTATCCTCCGTTGCCTAAGTCTATCAATACAACCAATGCCAACTTTCAGGGGGATCCTGCCTGGAAAACATCCAAGGATTGGCATGATCACAACCGCCGTAGCTTGTACGTGTTCACTCGTCGCAGTATTCCTTATCCGATACTGGACTCGTTCAACATGTCATCGCCACAGGAAGCTCATAGCAAACGCGAAGTGACCACCACACCGTTACAAGCGCTGACATTGTTCAATAGCGAACTAGTATTCGACTGGTCGAAATCCTTGGCGGGCCGGGTCATCAACGAGGCTGGCGATAACGAATCGAACAGGCTGGACAGGCTCTATCAGATTCTGTTT
>JAQTLI010000247.1 GCA_028714995.1 Methylobacter sp.
TAAAGGATTCATGACGATTGATGCCGATGGGGTCATGGGTATTTATCATTCGACTTCTGAAAGGGAAATGATCAAAGAGCGTGTTAGCGATGCACGGCTATCTGCTGCGGTTTTGTCGCCAAGAGCTAATGCGTTGTTAATACAGTCAGAAGACGGGAAAATGCATTTCTGGCATGTAGAGAATGAGCATCCTGAAGTCTCTATAAAATCGCTTTGGGAGGAAGTCTGGTATGAAAGTTATCCAAAACCTGATTATATCTGGCAATCGTCTTCTGCAAACAATGACTTTGAGCCTAAATACAGTTTAACGCCATTAGTATTCGGTACGATGAAGGCGGCGTTTTATGCAATGTTGGTGGCTATGCCTTTGGCGCTGATGGGTGCAATTTATTCTGCATATTTTATGGCGCCGCGTATGCGGCAGTATGTAAAGCCAACCATTGAAATAATGGGCGCTCTGCCGACGGTCATTTTGGGGTTTCTTGCCGGACTATGGCTGGCTCCGTTTATGGAGGAGCATCTGGCCGGACTGTTTTCACTGCTCATGATTATTCCTGTCGGCGTTATGCTGTTTGCCTTTGCCTGGCAATATTTACCGCAAGCCATTCAGCACAAGATACCGGAAGGCTGGGATGCTGCTATATTGATACCGGTTATCTTGTTAAGCGGCTGGTTTGCTTTTGTCGTGAGCGTGCCTTTGGAGGCCTTATTATTTAATGGCAGTATGCGCGAGTGGTTTAGCCGGGAATTTGGCATAGGGTACGATCAACGCAATGCACTGGTGGTCGGTGTTGCAATGGGCTTTGCAGTCATTCCCACTATTTTTTCGATTGCAGAAGATGCCATCTTTAGCGTGCCGAAGCATTTGACGGTGGGCTCTTTGGCCTTGGGTGCTACGACTTGGCAAACCATGACTAGAGTCGTGTTATTGACGGCGAGCCCGGGAATTTTTTCCGCGGTGATGATCGGTTTTGGTCGAGCTGTTGGGGAGACCATGATTGTGCTGATGGCGACAGGGAATACGCCAGTCATGGATTTAAGCGTTTTTCAGGGCATGCGCACATTAGCTGCGAATATCGCCGTTGAAATGCCGGAGTCAGAAGTCGACAGCACGCATTACAGGGTTCTGTTTTTAGCGGCTCTGGTGTTGTTCATGTTTACCTTTGTTTTTAATACTCTGGCTGAAGTCATTCGTCAGCGTTTACGTGAAAAATATAGCTCATTATGATCAGATTATGGTTTAAAAGCGGCACTCCCTGGATATGGCTCAATGCGGCGGCGGTTAGCGCCTGTCTCATTATGGTAATTGGTGTGCTTGGCTTGATTGCGGCGCGTGGAGTTGGTCACTTCTGGCCATCTCAGGTTGCACAGTTCAGCTATCAGGAAGAAGCAGGGCAGGTTCAGACAATTATTGGTGAAAAAATCGATACCAGTATTACACCGGCAGCGATGGCGAAAGCGACAGGCTATAAAATGGCCGCTGATGAAGATACGCTGGTGCAGTATCTGATTAAAACCGGTAACCGGGATATTACAGGTACTGATTTTCGCTGGATATTGGCGCGCAATGTAAAGCAGCAGGAATACCCGCCTGAAATGATGGTTGTGGAGCGGCGGGAATGGGGTAACCTTTATGGTTATCTTGTCGCAGTTAAAGAAAACGGCGTAACTATCGCTACGGGTGAACAGGCTTGGCCTGTTGTTCAGGCAAAAATAGATGAGGCTTTAGCGGTTTTTGAGGAAATAGCCCATCTGGAAAAAAAAGAAGTCGGTGCGATAAACTACAGTCTGGAGCAGTTAAGGCTTGAGCAGAAAAGACTACAGTTGAAAAATCGCTGGGATGCGGCAGCCGAGCAGCGGACGGCTGCTGAAAAGGCCGAATTGGAAAGTGAATACAAAAACCATCAAACCCAGCTAAGCGAATTGTATCAGCAAATAAGACGGGATAGTCTGGTCGCAAAGACCGCGGGAGGCAATGAGGTTGAAATTCCTTTGTCTAAGGTGGTCAGGATGTACCAGCCTAATACCATGGGGTTGTTCGAAAAGATAAGGCATTATGGCATTAAGCTGGTTGAGTTTTTAACCGATGATCCGCGTGAGGCCAATACAGAAGGCGGTATATTTCCGGCTATTTTCGGCACGGTCATGATGGTGATCATGATGTCGATTATCGTGACGCCGTTCGGCGTTATTGCGGCGGTTTATTTGCGTGAATATGCAAAACAGGGCTTTACCACAAGACTGATCAGGATTGCGGTAAACAATTTGGCGGGTGTACCGTCTATTGTTTATGGTGTATTCGGCCTGGGGTTTTTTGTTTATATACTGGGCGGCAACATCGATCAGCTGTTCTTTCCAGAATCGGCACCTGCTCCGGTATATGGTACGCCGGGGTTGTTGTGGGCATCAATCACGCTGGCATTGTTGACGTTGCCGGTTGTCATTGTTTCAACAGAGGAAGGACTGGCGCGTATTCCCAAGTCCATACGCGAAGGCAGTCTGGCGTTAGGGGCTACCAAGTTTGAGACCTTGTGGCTAACGGTGCTGCCAATGGCGAGTCCGGCCATGATGACAGGGTTGATTCTAGCGGTTGCCAGAGCGGCTGGTGAAGTGGCACCGTTGATGCTGGTTGGCGTCGTCAAGCTGGCTCCAACGTTACCGCTGGATGGAAATTATCCATTTTTGCATTTAGACAGAAAATTTATGCATTTAGGTTTTCATATTTATGATGTCGGTTTTCAAAGTCCTAATGTTGAAGCCGCGAGACCTCTGGTTTATGCGACGGCATTATTATTGGTACTAGTCATTGTTGGGCTTAATTTGGCAGCAATATTAATCAGAAATCATCTGCGGGAAAAATACAGGGCACTGGAAGGTTAAAAAATGACAGCACAACAAGTACGTACACATTCAATTGATATGAGTTCTGTTTTACGCGGAAAGGGAAGTCAGGATGAAAAATCCGAAGCCTGTATTAAAGTAGAAGACTTAAAGCTTTTCTACGGAGAAAAGCAGGCATTGCATGGTATTAACATGGTAATGCCCAAGAAAAAGGTGACAGCCTATATAGGTCCCAGTGGCTGCGGTAAATCGACATTGTTGCGCTGCATTAACCGGATGAATGATCTGGTCGATAATGTCACCATTGAAGGCAAGATTCTGCTGGACGATGAAAATATCTACGATAAAGCCGTTAACGTGGCGGCTTTGCGCAGACGCGTAGGCATGGTATTTCAAAAACCTAACCCTTTCCCCAAGTCCATCTTTGAAAACGTCACTTACGGACTTAGAATTCAGGGCATTAATGAGAAACGCTTGCTGGAAGAAACGGTCGAAAATGCACTGCGTGGGGCGGCTCTTTGGGATGAAGTAAAAGACCGCCTGAATGACAATGCCTTAGGCTTGTCAGGCGGACAGCAGCAGCGTCTGGTAATTGCAAGAGCGATTGCGATAGAACCCGAAGTACTGCTGCTGGATGAGCCTGCATCGGCGTTGGATCCTATTTCAACGTTAAAAATCGAAGAGCTCATCAATGAACTTAAAGAAAAATATACCATAGTCATTGTGACGCACAATATGCAGCAAGCCGCGCGGGTTTCCGATTACACGGCGTTTATGTATATGGGCGAATTGATTGAGATGGGTACTACCAGCGAGTTGTTTACCAATCCCGTCAAAAAACAGACAGAAGATTACATTACCGGACGGTATGGATAATTAGGAGCGAGCAATGGAAAACAGCAAAATAGGGCATCATATATCAGGCCAGTTTAATAAAGAGCTGGAAGATATCCGTAACAAAGTTTTAACCATGGGCGGGCTGGTTGAGCGACAGATAGAGCTGGCAGTCAATGCATTTACCAACGGCGATATAGAAACGGCCGAACTGGTTATCAAGCAGGATAATCAGGTCGATGCGCTGGAGATGGCTATTGATCAGGAGTGCGTGCAGATTATAGCGCTGAGGCAGCCGACTGCATTTGATTTAAGGTTGTTGCTCGCGGTCATTAAAATCATTAACGAGCTTGAAAGAGTGGGTGATCTGGCCGAGCATGTCGCGAATAGGGCAATTCATTTATCGGATTCCGGAAACAAACATGATGACTATTATGAGTTGCAGCATATGGCCGATCTGGTTAAGGAAATGCTGCATGGCGCGCTGGATGTATTTGCAAGGATGAATATAGACGAAGTAACCACAATTACCGGTTTGGATGAAAATGTCGATCGTGAATACGGCAGTATTATCAGACAGCTGATTACCCAGATGATGGAGGATCCGAGAAATATTACCCGGATGCTGGATGTGCTCTGGATTGCTCGTTCACTGGAAAGAATTGGCGATCATTCCCGTTATATCTGTGAACATTTGATTTATATGGTCAAAGGTGAAGATGTACGCCATTTGACTCAGGCGGAATTGGAAAGAAAAGTGAAAGGCTAATTGCTTTTAAAACTAAAAAAGCGAGTCATCCGAAGATGACTCGCTTTTTTTTCGTCTGCTGAAAATGACTTTCTTGGCAGAATTATTTTTCCAGGCCGATAAAGTCCCAAACCTTGTGAGAGAATGTTGCATCTTTGTGTTCCGGGACAGGCGGCCCATTGGGATAGTTGAGTTCATAAACCCGGGTGGCATCCTTGGCAAGGTCTACCATTTCAAGTTTAGTATAAGCTTCCTGCATGATTTGCAACGCATAAGGAACCGCAGGGGTGCGCTGATATTTCTCAATGACGGTAGAGGCTCTGTTGATGGCGGCAAGATACGCTTTGCGCTTCATATAAAACCGGGCTACGTGGATTTCATACATCGCCAGATTGTTTTTAAGCGCGATCATGCGTTGCTGGGCATCGGGCACATATTTGCTTTGCGGGAACCTGCGGATCAGTTCGGCAAAGTTGTCATAAGAATCACGAGCATATCCGGGATCACGTTGTGAGGTATCGGTAGGCAGGAAGCGGTCAATAAAGCCTATGCCACGATTGTAATTAACCAGACCTTTCAAATAATATGCATAATCAACACTGGAGTTCCGTGGGTTGATCTTGATAAAGCGGTCGGCGGCGGCGATTGCGGCTTCAGGGTCGCCATTTTTGTAATAGGCGTAAGCAATATCCAGCTGTGTTTGAGCGGATTCATCACCAAAAGGATAGCGGGATTCAAGCGCTTCGTAGAGGTTGATGGCCTTTTCATAGTTGCCGGCGTCGGCCGCTGTTTTAGCCTGCCGGCGGAATTT
>JAQTLI010000248.1 GCA_028714995.1 Methylobacter sp.
CGTCATAATCTGGCGGTGGTGGAGGCATGGTTCCTGAACCATATTGAGGTGTCGATTGCTGGGGTTGATTGGAGGATTTTGATGATGGCGCTGAATATCCGGCCTGTGGCTGATCACCGCCGAAGTTGGCAGTTCCGCCACTACGACTACCCAGCATTTGCATTTCTTCGGCAATAATTTCTGTAGAGTAGCGGTCTTGACCATCCGGACCTTGCCATTTACGCGTTTGAATACGTCCCTCTACATAGACTTGGCTACCCTTTTTTAAGTATTCTCCCGCCACTTCAGCCAGTCGGTTAAAAAACACAATTCTGTGCCATTCCGTAGCATCTTTTCTTTCACCCGTTTGCCTGTCTTTCCATCTTCTAGTTGTAGCTAAACTGATATTTGTTACTGCACCACCGGTTGGCATATAGCGAACTTCAGGGTCTGCCCCCAGATTTCCAATCAACATAACTTTATTGAGCATGTGTTCTCCTAAAATCTTATTGTCTAATGAGAATAAAATCTATCATTGAATCTTATAGTTTTTAACTCAGCAATTGCTCCTGCATCGCCTAAAGCGCCTACTCTTAGTATGCACCCATCCTCCTTCATGGTCTCGCATAATCTACACAGATGAGATATTGCATAACGCCATGGATGGCACAGGAGCAATTACCTAATTTATGCAATCGATCGCCTCCCCAATTCTTAAAAAAGCAAGAACATCGTATTTATCATCATATCATTTCAGGATGTTTCCTATCGGCAAAAAAGGTGGTTTTTATATTTATGTTGTACAAAATTTTTCCACTAACTCCGTAAAGACAATTGGTTGTTGTACATGCAGCCAATGTCCGGCATCGGCAACGGTACTGATCGATGCCTCTGGGAAGAGCACGATTACATCTTCTACCTTGACATAACTTGAATCTGCTCCCGTGATAACTAATGTTTTTCCAGCAAAAGGCTCTAAATGATCTGTATCAGGAAAGACTACGATATTCGGTGCCATCTGGTAAAAAATATCAAGATCTATTCTCCAGCAATACTCGCCATTTTTTAGCAAAAGATTCTGCAACAAAAATTGGCGGTAGCTCAACTCGGGGATAGCCGAAGCAAGCAGTTCTTCCGCCTGTTTTCGATTGCTGATTTCCGCTAGCGGCAGTGCTTTTAATGCCTGTATGGTGCTGTCAAAGCTGTGCATATAACTAACAGGTGCGATATCAACAACAATCAGATGATCTACAATCTCAGGGTGATTAAGCGCAAACCACATGGCAACCTTGCCGCCCATGCTATGTCCCAGCAAATTGGCTGCTTTCAACCCCCGGCTTTCAATAAACCGTAACAAATCCGCTGCCATGACAGGGTAATCCATTACCGGATGATGCGGAGATGCACCATGATTGCGCATATCCAATACGTATACATGAAATTTGGCTGACAGTTTTTCCGCTATTTGCCGCCAGTTGCGAGAAGATGCGAAAAAACCATGCAGAATAATAAGCGGATTATTATCCAGACTGCCAAATTCCTCAAAAGCCAGTTCCACGGTTTCCATCAGGCAAAAACGAATAGTGCGCCCATTAGGCCGCCAAAAATACCGCCCCATACAACCAGCCAGCCTAAATGCGCACGAATGATAGACTGAACCATCTCTTTAACCAGTTGAGGCGTTAATTCACTCAAGCGCTTGTCGATCACAGCTTCAATTTTGCCGATAATATCTTCACCGATTTTATTGGCATCCAAACCATGCTTTAGTGCTGCTTTAAAGCGATCAGACCCAACCATTTCGGTCAGGTTGATTTTCATTTTTGCAGTAAATGGTTCTTTTAAAGGCACTAAGGCCTCTTCGCCACCCATCATCATCAACATGCCGCCAAAAGAAGAACCCATGATTGACGATACCAATCCCTCATAAACCTTGTCATAATCAACTGCATTCAACAAAGGCTCCAGATTCAGCAGTGTTTTGCCTTGTTGTTCCTCAGCTTCTATAAACTGTTCGATGTTATTTGCAGTAAAAAACTGCTGCATCATGAGCTGTTTGATAGAGTATTTGAATTCTTCAAAGCGGTCAGGTATGACTCCTGATCCGTATAAAAAAGGAACTTTCTCAAATAACATGTAAATAGCCAGCCAATTGGTAATTGCCCCAGAAAGCGCAAAAAAACCTATGGATTTAATTAAGTCCTGCTGCACCGTTGAGATATAGCCGACGGCAATAATTACAACGGAGATAAGATTGGTAATAAAGCTTTTGTTCAATAGTTTTTTCATTATTTTTAATAAATAGCTTTTTTCAGCTAAAGACGCCGCCTGCCCTATTTTAGCTTTTAAATGTTTACGAAGTAATTTTCCGGCGTTAATTACATTTCAAAATGCAAGCTGATTTCTTGCTTAGTTAGAAATGGCTGGATGTTTGCCTGCCAGACGAGTGATTCATCTGCCATCATAGGAGATAACAGAAACACTCATGGCAATGCCTTGATAGACTTTGAGGTATTAATCATAGGAAAGGTTTAGAGAAAGCCGGACAGCAAGCTGTCCGGCATAGCATGCTTGTATTAACGATTATTTTGCAACGCTGCAATGCGCTCTTCTAATGGTGGATGGCTCATAAACAACTTGCTCATTCCCCCACCGTTAATGCCAAAGGCCGCTAATTGCCCAGGCAGATCCTCGGCCTCATGCCCACGCTGTAACGCACGAAGAGCGCCGATCATTTTTTCGCGTCCAGCCAGGTTTGCACCACCTGCATCAGCCCTGAATTCTCTATAACGAGAGAACCACATGACCAGCATGGAGGCCAGTAACCCTAAAACAATTTGGGCTACCAGCTGAGTAATGTAATAAGCCGGACCGTATCCACGTTCTGTTTTAAAAACCACACGGTCAACAACGTGGCCGATGACAGTGGCAAAAAAGTAGACGAAAGTGTTTACCACACCCTGCATTAAGGCCATCGTTATCATATCGCCGTTTGCAACATGGCTGATTTCATGGCCGACCACCGCTTCAACTTCATCGGCATTCATGTTGTGCAGCAAACCGGTGCTGACCGCCACTAGCGCACTGTTTCTGCTCATGCCGGTAGCAAACGCATTGGATTCAGGTGTCTGGAAAATACCGACTTCTGGCATACCGATTCCTGCAAGTTTGGCCTGTTTAGCCACGATATTAACTAGCCATTGTTCAGTCTGGTTTTGTGGCTGTTCAATAACGTGAACACCCATCGCATTTTTTGCCGACCACTTTGACATTGCCAGAGAAATGAATGAACCGGTCATACCTATCACGGCAGACATGGTCAAAAGAGCGTTAAGATTAAGATCAATGCCCTGTGCATCTAAGGTGCCGCTTAGGCCTAAAAGGCTAAAGACAACGCTGATCACAATCATTATTGCAATATTGGTAGCCAGAAAAAGAAAAATACGCATCATATGTTTGAGCCTTTTATATAAGTTAAGGTTTGATTTATATGGGGGTTGAATAACACATTCCAACCCTCTTAATAGTGATAATATAGCTTAAAGTTGATTGATGGAGGCTATTCCCATGCATATTATAAAAGTAATATTGTTCGCTTTGTTTTTAATTAACCCTTGGCTAGCATTTGCGCAGCAAAGCAATTACCAGGATATTCTAAAACAGCTGCATTTACCTGCCGGATTCACTATCTCTATTTTTTCCGATAACGTACCTAATGCCCGTAGTTTGGCCTTGGGTAGAAAGGGTGTTGTTTTTGTGGGTACAGGAAGCGAAGGCACCGTCTACGCAGTGGAGGATAGCGATGATGACGGCATAGCGGACAAACGTCATATTATCGCAACCAATTTAAACATGCCTAATGGCGTTGCCTACAAAGACGGCGCTCTCTATGTGGCGGAACTTAATCGCATTATCCGTTTTGATCATATTGATCAGAATTTATCAAATCCGCCCAAGCCAGCTGTAGTCTATGATAAATTCCCGTCAGACCAGCATCACGGCTGGAAATATCTGCGTTTTGGCCCCGACAACAAGCTGTACACTGCAGTCGGGGCTCCCTGCAATATTTGCAATCCTGAAAAACCAATTTATGCATCGCTGGTCAGGTTAAATCCAGATGGCAGCGATTTTGAGATTATTGCCCGGGGCATCAGAAATACCGTAGGTTTTGATTGGCAGCCAGGGACTAATTCTTTGTTTTTTTCCGATAATGGACGCGATTATTTAGGCGATGATCTGCCGCCTGATGAACTGAACAAATGGACAGTTGCCGGAGAACACTTTGGTTATCCTTATTGTCATGGCGGTGACCTTCCTGATCCCGACTTTACAGCGGATAAAAAATGTCAGCAATTTACTGCACCGGCATGGAAATTTAAGGCACATATGGCAGCATTAGGACTGCGTTTTTATCGAGGCAACCAGTTTCCAGCCGATTTTAAAAGTCAGCTATTTGTCGCGCAGCATGGTTCCTGGAATCGGTCTGAACCGCAAGGCTACCGCGTTGCATTAGTGAAATTCAAACAGGATCATCCGATTTCAGAACAGGCGTTTGTCAGCGGGTGGTTAACCAATGATGGCAAAGTACTTGGACGCCCCGTCGATATTTTAGAAATGCCTGATGGCAGCCTGATGATAAGCGATGACAAACTAGGTGTGATTTATAAAGTGGAGTACAAAGGAAAACATGAGTAAACAGTTTGAAATTCTCAACAAGGAAATCGTCTATCAAGGATTTTTCCGCATGGAAAAGTATCGTTTAAAACATACCCTGTATGCGGGTGGCTGGAGCGTTGAATTCGATCGTGAATTGTTCATGCGCGGCAATTGCGTTGCCGTTCTGTTATACGATCCGCATACCGATAAAGTTGTCCTTATCGAGCAGTTCAGAGCAGGCGCCATTTTACAACCTGATAAGGCTTGGCTACTGGAAATTGTTGCCGGAGCCATTGAAGAGGGCGAAACTGCAGAGGAAGTCGCTTATCGAGAGTCGCTAGAAGAAGCTGGCTGTGAAATTCAGGAATTGATGGTTATCAATGAGTTTTTCACCACGCCGGGTGGATCGTCTGAAAAGATTACGTTGTTTTGTGGCAAAGTGGATTGCAAAGATGTCAATGGCATTCATGGTCTGGATGACGAGCATGAAGATATACTGGTACGCGCTGTTGATTTTGGCGAAGTTTATAAACTACTGGAAGATCAAAAGATAGAATCTGCCATTCCGATCATAGCTATCCAGT
>JAQTLI010000249.1 GCA_028714995.1 Methylobacter sp.
GGGATGGACGCGGCCGCGAACTGGACAATATTTTTGTCGAACGGCTATGGCGGACGGTGAAATATGAAGAGATCTATTTGAAGAAGCATGACAACCTGCGGGACTTGCTGATGGGTCTGACGGACTACTTCCTGTTTTACAACGAGGAAAGACGGCATCAATCACTGGACTACCAAACACCGAGCCAGGTGTACCAGAAAGCCAAAGGCGGTGGTACGAAGATCGTAGATAAATTTAATGGTGCGAAGGAAACATCAACTCCCCGTGCAGAAGAATTGGGACAGCGGCATTCAGCTGCAATATGAACAGGCCTCTATCTTAAACTAACAGGATATTTGTCTGGATTTCGGGGTCCACTTTACAAGATATGTTCCTCTCCAACCCTACTCGATTCTTCGCCATAATAAAAGCGGTATGGGGTACATGTAAAAGGTCTGCAATTTTCCGCACTAAATATTCTTCGTGCATATCTAACACGTCATCAATTATTGATTAAGAAAGTAAATCGAAAATAATCAGTCGCCTGTTTTCTTTGTTGTTCAGCTAACTCTATTAAAGAAGTTGCTTGTTCAACAGTTAAAGAAAAATTCTGAAGGATCAGGGATAAAATAATGTCTTGTTCTTTAAGTCTCGACTTTATCGTCCATATGCATCATTTCCATGAATAAAACGACGGTCGCAAGTTTTAGCTTTTCTTCCGAGGTGTCTTCCGGCGCTGAAAGCGCAAGATGTTGCTCAAAAAAAAGTTTGATCTGGTTAATCATTCTTAAATGGATTCCCCTTTTATCAAAAGATTTACAACCATTTACTTCAATGTACTCATAGCATCAAGGTTATTTTGTGCCGCAGAATGTCCCTGATCTGCGGCTCTCTGATATAACTCAAGTGCCTTGGCTTCGTTCTTTGGTACGCCTAACCCATTTTCATACATATAACCGAGATTGTATTGCGCATCAGGATCACCTTCTTGCGCTTCTCTTTGCAATTGCGTGATCTTGTCATCTGTCACAGTGGATACCACTGTTGCTGCTTGGTTACTGTCTTCTGTCTTTTCAGTACAAGCCACAAGCAATATCGCAATTGTTACGACCATGCCAATAAAAATGGGGTTTATTTGTTCGTAGCGTGATGTCATTAGTCAGCTCGGTTAAAGAATGAAAATAAGATATCCATCTTTTGGTCTCATGTTGCATACTAAGTCCAGTCGTCACCTCCATCACTAGCCCCGTCGTCATCCCATGAAGACGCGTCCGCGATACCAAAGTCTGTACCTCCCATATCGTCATTCTCACCTATGTTACTGGATGCGCTCCATGGAGAGGCATCATGAAGTGGCGGCTCAGGGATAACGTTATTCTTGTCCCCATCGGTAAAGTGGTGCATCAGCGCTTCGCCTGCCACTACTCCAGCACCCAAGGCCGCTCCCGTTGCCAGACTCCCCATAATACCAGAGCCCATTCCGCCCGTAGCAGGCTGCCCCATTACTGAGCCAGCCCCACTAGAGCCGACAGATGGCATATTTGCGCCAGGAGCATTGCCTGCGTAGCTATTGGCAGGAATCATATTGGAATTTCGCCGACTCAGGTAGCCAATGAACAGTACGACTAAACCAATCCCTAAGATCAAAAGAACCCACGGCGTCCAATCTTTAACGGAAGTCGGTATGCTTTGAGCGCTGATATTTGGCTGCACTGCCTCATTGAGTGCGGAAGAAATGCGGCTCTTAAGATTCTTTACTGCCTCCGGCTTGGCAAAAGGCAATCCGGGCTGTAAACGTTCAGCGGTACTCAGTTCGTCGCCGGCGTTACTTAACAGACCTTGTTTTGCCAGTAACTCGGCCTCTACAAAGTGCGCCTTGGCGCTATTGGGATGGTCACGCAGCACTTTGTCCATCATAGACTGCGCCTCATTAAATTTTCCTGCTTCAGCTGCCAAATAGACTTGATGCATTGAGGGTTCTTCTTCGGCAAAAGCAGGCGCGGCTAAAAACAGTAGTGCGAAGGTGATAACTGATAGTTTTAACATTGATTCAACTCCAATTCTAAATTAGGTAAATTATAAGTTTGATACGGCTAAGCTAATAAAGTCACACTATTTTACATTCTAGGCGACCGGTGCAGCCCAAAAGGCGATGTTTTTTTCGCATTATATGGCTGCGGCATTGAAATTCATGCTATTTCTGATTGTGCTGTTATTTTAAAGGAGGCGGTGGAATATGCGAGGTTGACAGCACAGCTTGCTGGGGTATTGCACCGGAGAACTGCCCCGACACTGGAACCTGGTGGCCTTTGGCATACATACACTGAATATAAGCTATATCGTAACGCTGTTGCACCCCATACATGGAGCTGCTGGCAGTGCCGGTGCCAACCAAGCTGCCGCCCACCAAACCGCTACCGGCTCCGATAGCGGCACCGCTCCCTCCACCGATTGCAGCGCCGACTGCCGCACCTAATGCCGTGCCGACTGCGGCACTAGTGACGCCGCTATTCACCGCTGCTTGATTAGCGGTAGTTCCGCCAACCTGGGAAAAAGCATATTGTTGACAGATAGCATCGTCGTAACGAAACTGTTCGAAAGGTAGACCGGTACCGGGCAGCACCATGACACTGGGTCCGCTTGGCAAGCTGACGCAACCGGTGACTGCCAATATAACCGTGGCCAAAAACATTAGGGAAAAACGTGACATAGTTCGTCTCCTTAACGAGGTACGGATGGTATCGGCTCAACTTGTTGCCAACCTGTTGGGCATTCATTGATATAAGGGTAATAGCCTTCGGGGTTGTTACAGTAATACCAGTAACCGGATGGATATTGTTGGGCAGTTGGTGGGGATTGCTGGATGTAGACCGGCGGTGTTGCTGGTACTGTGACCAAGGCGGGCGGATAGGCATAATAGGGGGAATAGTAAGGTCTACCATAATAGGGGGAATAGTAAGGTCTACCATAATAGGGAGAATAGTAAGGCCAACCATAATAGCCTAGACCATAGCCTAGCCCCAGCCCTAAACCTATTCCGCTATAGTAGCCTCCATATCTCCAGCCACCGCCATAATGACCGCCTCCATAGTGGCCATCCCCGCCACTGTATCCGCCACCATGCCCTCCTCCATGTCCACCTTCTCCGCCTCTCGCCCATACAGAGTTGCTGGTTATTGATCCGATCAGGACAATGACCAAACCTGCCACTTTGATCTGTTTCATAAGTCTCCATCCCGAACTGGCGGGATTCTTCAAAAATTTAATCCGATGAAATGACGCCGAAAAGACATAAGGGGCTAGTTTGCGCAGTTAGGCTAACTAGACTGTTTTTGCTTTTAGATGAAAGTGCGTTGGTATCCTTCCCTGAACAAAACAATCATTTCTTCCAGCTCTTGCCAAAATGGCCGGAAGGCTCAAAATTGGAACCTGTATCGAAGGTCTAGCGCTACTCAGGCGACAGTGTGACATAGACAGTTTTCGTGGCGACGAGGCGCGCTTCCTGCCTGGTAATATGTTCTTTGGAAAACACCAGCATCTTTTCCATGCGATCAGGCGCAGGCAACCTAGCCTACGATTCGTCATTCTTGCGCCTCTCCCCCAGCCCTTATGATCCCCCCTTAATCTTGCCGACCCATTCAATCCAAGCAGTCTCTTGGTTCGCGTTGAGTTTTAGATCGGATTTGAGCGTATCCAGACGCTGTTCCTTCACAGTTATCACACTTTTTCGACTCTTCGCTGGTGGGTTCTGGTTTGCCAGGGGCGGCAGCATCCAATGGTTCAACCAACACGGTTCCGGCCTGCCAATAGGCCTGAGATGGCAAGCATGAGCCTGGCAATTCTGGTTGTGTGTTTCATGGTTAGCTCCTTAAAATTGCTGTGTTCGACGAAAGACATTGCCCTTGGAAACAATTAAACAGCATGCGTGTATCGGGGATGTTTCTACGATGTAATTTTTTATATTATTTCTCTCAGTTAAGATTAAATTAACTTCTTAATAAGAACGTATAGAATTAAGCTATTTCCGTGCCACAAGTTAATAACCAAAATAACATGAAGAATATCAATACTAACTGCAAAAAAAGAGGGAATTAAAACGATTGGAGAAGGTGTTAAAGGTTCAAATAAACCTTTTATAAGGTTCTTTTCAACTATTGATGCTTCTGTATGCCAATCAGTATTGAAAAAAGTCTAGGTGATCTGGCTATACACAGCCATTGATGAACGAGGCCAGGATGCAAAAGAGCGTCAAAGTTTGCCAATTGTTAATCGCTATCTTATTGTTTTTAATGCATACGCTGTTTTTCTTGACTGGAAAACGGCGCTGACAGTGGACAAAATTGAAAGCCGTTTTGCACGGTCTGGGCCGAACTGCGTCATTCGCGAACGACCCAAACCCGCCATTCGCAGAAATAGTCGACTACCGTTCAATTCACCTTCCCTCCATCAAAATAAGAGAATGTCATCGTGCACACCTTCTGGAACATCTTGATGGATGGCTCCGGTTATAGTCGGGTATTACTTTGACGCAACCTCAGAAAAGTCACCAACAATCCCTGCATTGCGTGCATTATTGATCGCCTGGATCTCCGTCAAAATGGAATCGCGGTTTGAGGCCGCAGATGGTCGGAGCAACTCATAAGCCAAGTTCTCCATTGCGAATGCGGCAACTCGATTTGCGCCCCATTTTCGCTGGAAATCACCGGTGCTTGAGAGGGTAATGAGCAAAGCAGCAAGTGTAGCCAGAGAAGCGGAAATATCATTTCTTAATTTTGGCCGCTCGCTTAGTATTTCGAGCTTGAGGAATAAAGCAGCCATGGCGCTGAAGAAGGCTGAACCAAATAGACATACGTAGTACATAGCACTCCACCTAACAGTATTGGAGCGATACTCGTGATAGTTATTGATAATAAGTGTGCCTAGATCTTTGGTTTCCGACGGTAATAGCTTGGAAATTTCTGCTAAAGCGACACCTCGGTATGGTTGCTGCTCAGCGAATTTATTAATGGCAAGCGTGACTAGGGAGCGTTCTCAATCATATTTAATTCTCTGCTCCACTAGTGTATCTTAGGAACGGGAATTCAATAAGTCCAGAACTCTGAGTTACAAATTAAGTTAGCGCTTATGGAGTATTTCGGTTATGTTTTGAAAATGAAAATAGCAACCTACGCCCCTGAAGTCGAAGCGCAAATG
>JAQTLI010000250.1 GCA_028714995.1 Methylobacter sp.
TGCCAGCTGGTCTTGTCACTGACATGCTTGGCAATAACGATTTCAACCAGGCCGGAAATATAGCGCGACTGCACTGTAAAAATAGTTAATGCCTGCACTGCGCCCTGATCAATCCAGCGTGTTGGAATCTGGGTCTGCCGAGTAATGCCGACTTTAATTCCGCTGGAGTTGGCCAGATAAACAAAATGTGGCTGAAAGCAGAATTCCTCCCCCCAGCTCGGTTCCCTGCATGTACCGGCTGCATAATGGCAGGTTTCTGGTTTCATGATGCACATGTCGCACTGCGCCAATGAGATAAAGCAGGGGTAGCAATAGCCTTGATTAAAACTTTTTTTGATTTGTCTGTTGCAGTGAACGCAAAAAATACGCCCTGTGTATGTCAGCCTAATTGTTTTACCAAGCAGTGGATTTAAGGCGATGAATTGATCGGTTAACGGCAATTCATACTGAACCGGTCTTGATCTGTCTGGCTCAAGTCTGGTGCGCATTTTTCTTAATTGTCCCTGCATTCAGGTATTCCTCTAAAAAAGCTAATAACAGCTGATATAATGTCATGATTTTACAATTCACCAAAGAGGACAACCATGTCACTAATGAAAGTCACGTCCGGAAGAGACGTTCCTAACGATATCAATGTTGTTATTGAAATACCCGCTTACAGTGACCCGGTTAAATATGAAGTCGACAAATACACTGGCGCGCTGACGGTTGACCGGTTTATGGGTACAGCCATGCAATACCCGACTAATTACGGCTATATTCCGCACAGCCTTTCAGATGATGGTGACCCGGTCGATGTTTTGGTGATTACGCCTGCTCCATTATTGGGTGGTTGTGTGGTTCGCTGCCGTCCTATCGGCGTGCTGAAAATGACCGATGAAGCAGGGGAAGATGCCAAAGTATTGGCCGTTCCTGTACAAAAATTGACACCGTCTTATAACCGTGTCACAACCTACGAAGATATTTCCGAAGACAAATTAGCCAAGATCGCCCATTTCTTCCAGCATTACAAAGATCTGGAGCAGGGCAAGTGGGTGAAAATTGAAGGCTGGTTTGGTATAGAAGAGGCAAAAGAAGAAATTATCGCAAGTATCGCCCGGTATAACGCGACAGAAGATAAGCCTGCGTTTTAAATGGTGGACATGCACTCATTGACTTGAGAGTGAATGCTTTTTATGACGCGCACTCTCAGGTGTGAGACGCTGAAAAATGCTTTCAATGCTTTGTCGCAGTTAAATTACAATTGTTTGTAACCGTCTGTATTTTTTACAACCCAGCGTTCATCCTGTGATTTTAGAAGCTCTTTTTTCCAAAAAGGCGCTTTCGACTTTAACGCTTCCATAATATATCGACTCGCATCAAAAGCATCGCCGCGATGCGATGTCCAGACAGCGACCAGCACAATCGGCTCATTAGGCAAAATATTTCCCACCCGATGCACGACTAAAACATCAAGTACCGGCCATAATTGCTGGGCTTCGGCAACAATCTTCTCCAACTGTTTTTCGGTCATGCCAGGATAATGTTCCAAGGTCATACCCTTAACATCATCACCTTCATTGAAATCGCGCATTGTGCCTATAAAAATACTTGTCGCGCCAAATTTACCAGCCATATCCTTTGCTGAATTTTGATATGCTTGAAGTTCGTGCCAGGGATCAAGCGCAGCAGGGCATACTTTTATTGCCATTTTTAGCCTCCGGTCACCGGTGGAAAAAAAGCCACTTCATCGCCGTCATTTACCTTATGGCTTAATTCAACATAGTCCATATTCACTGCCGCCAATACATTATCCGGCAGAGCTTGTTTCGGATTGGCACAGTGCCATACATCACTGACTGTAGATAAACCAGCAAATTCCAGGTCATCTTCCGAACGTCCCACGCTCTCTTTCAAACTGGCAAAATAACGCACTTTAATTGACATAGTCATTCACGCGGTCACAAAAAAAATAGATAATATGAAATTCTTACACCGATAATTCTACAGTCTATGTCCAAATTAACCCACTTTAATCAGTCTGGCGAAGCTCACATGGTCGATGTCGGCGAAAAGGCGATTACACAGCGTACAGCAGTCACTGAGGGCTACATCGAAATGCAGCCGGAAACGCTCAAGCTGGTCATTGAGGGTGGGCACAAAAAAGGCGATGTGCTATCCATAGCAAGAATAGCAGGCATTATGGCCAGTAAAAAAACTGCAGACTTGATTCCGCTCTGCCATCCATTGCCCATTACGCATGTGGAAATCAATCTGAGCGCGGAAATTGACAGAAACCGGATACGCTGCCAAACCACGGTAAAAACCAACGGACAAACCGGCGTAGAAATGGAAGCGCTTAATGCTACGCAGGTTGCTTTGCTCACCATCTACGACATGTGCAAAGCCGTAGATCGGGGTATGGTCATCCAGTCTGTGCGGTTGCTGGAGAAAGATGGCGGCAAATCAGGACATTGGCAGCGCACATAGCAACATTATTCAATATAAGAGTGTTTAAGGCCGATATTTGAGAGCCAGAAAACAGAAAAATTATATTAAATCGAGTACACTCCCACGCTTTAAATTAAGGTAATCAGCCAAACACAGGTCATGTGGATGATTATCGGATTTGTTACATTAATAAGATATTTTAAAATTTCGTGCCGAATTTTTGGCGCTATATAGGATAACAGTAGAGACAAATATGCCGATTACAGTAAAAGAACTTGCCGATATTTGTGGTGCGCGGCTTGAAGGTGGTGATTCTGCAACCGTTGTAAATTCCGCTGCAGATATTACGTCTGCACAAAATGGTCAAGTCACTCAATTGACTAATAGTCGATATGCTAAATATATCAAAGATTCAACTGCTTCCGCCTGTTTTATTGCCGAAGGCTTTGGTGTTGAGAATGTACCGGAAAACATGGCCTTACTGGTTTGTGCTGACCCTGAGATGAGTTTTATCAAGGCTGTCGAATTATTGCATCCAGCCAGAGTCTATGATCGAAAAATTTCGCCACAGGCAGTGCTTGAAACTAATGTGACGTTAGGCAATGAATTGTATATCGGGCCTTACGCCGTGGTTGGTGAGAACGCAAACTTAGGCGATGGCAGTGAAATACATGCAGGTGCCTATATCGGTAAAAATACAAAAATAGGGAAAAACTGCCGAATTTATCCTTATGCAGTTATCTACGATGATGTGGAAATTGGCAATAATGTCATTATCCATTCAGGGGCAATCATAGGCGCAGATGGTTTTGGCTATAAGTTCAGGAATAATGTACATGTCAAAGTCCCTCAAGTCGGCAATGTGGTTATTGAGGACAATGTCGAGATTGGCGCTAATACCTGCATAGATAGAGGCGCGTTGGGTAGTACCCTGATAGGTGCGGGCAGTAAAATAGATAATCTGGTGCAGGTTGGGCACAATAATAAGATCGGCAAAAACGTCATAATGTGCGGCTTAACTGGCGTGTCCGGTTCCTGTAACATTGAAGATTATGCGATTCTGGCTGGAAGCTCAGGTATTGCTGATCACGTTACCATCGGTAGTGGTGCTGTGGTAATGGCACGTTCCGGTGTGGCGGGTGATGTCAAGGCGGGTACACAGGTTTTCGGCAGTCCGGCAAAAGACAAGAAGACGGCTTACAAGGAACAAATTGCAATCAGCAAATTGCCTGAACTATTGAAAAGAGTAAAAATGCTGGAAGAAAAAATTCAGACGTTAGAAAAAGATGCCTAGTTAATGCTTTAAAACTTCCCTGGATTTTACTGTAATCGAATATTATAAGCCTCAATTCATGCTGCTTTGAAATGCCGGGGATGTTTTTGGAGGAGTTTGCTGTATCGATATGGGCTCGACATTTTTGTTGATTGTGTAAGAAAAAACTTGCGGTGGCAGGTTTAGGATACGAAGGTATTAAGACAGGGATTAACAAAAAGTAACAACACCCCCCGTTATAAAAATAACGGGGGGTATTATTTTAATTACCTTGGGTACCAGTAACGTTGCTGGTTTTTCTAGCTTCTATTTTCGAGAAAGTTTCTTTTTGTAGTTCTGCTACAGCACCACTTTTCAAATGCTCTGTTTCTCTTCCTTTCAGCACTAAAACCAACACGATAGTTGCAACAATAACGCCGGCAATAATAAACCAGAAGTTATCTTTTTCTTGTACTTGTTCTTCAGCCATTTTTAAATCCTCGAAAATTATTATAATAATGTTTTTTTTAAGTCCCTTTCCTCAAAGGGGACAACTCAAAAAATAATTCTTTGAGTTGCTTGTCGAATTCAATGATAAACGACAGGGTAATTTTTATCATGGGATTAGGTGTCGTGTCAAAACTTTAAATAAAAATTCATTATTTTTTTGCCATATTATTATGATGAAACGAAAATTAGAGAAGCTAAAAGCATTGGGGCGATATTTATTAACTTGTTGAAATTGTATTAAGTATTGTTATTTTTATTCAGAATTTTAGAGGCTGTGGTAAGGATATTGGTATGGGTTTATTTGCCATTACAATGTGAAAGCCGCCTAGCTTATGTGTGTTAGTCTATCTAGGTAAAAAGCTATTCTTTCACCGGTTTCTTGTCCAGTTTCCTTTGTAACGTGCGTCTATGCATGTTTAATGCTCTGGCTGCGGCTGAAATATTGCCATCATGCTGCATCAGAACTTTTTGCAAATGTTCCCATTCCAGACGTTTTACGGATAAAGGATTTTCACTAATCAATACGGATGAGTCGCCTTCATTTTTATGCAGGGCATTAACTATTTCATCCGCATTGGCGGGTTTTGTTAAGTAGTGTACGGCTCCCAGTTTTATTGCTTCAACGGCTGTTGCAATACTGGCAAAGCCGGTCAGCATCACACAAGCGGTATTGTCATCTAAAGAAAGCAATGTTTTTACCAATTCCAGGCCGGATTCATGGCCGATACGCAAATCAATCACTGCATATTCCGGCAAGTACTGTTCGGCAAGCGATATTCCAGTTTTTACATCATAAGCGACCAATACCTCGTAATTTCTTTTCTCTAATGCGGACTTCAATACTTTGCAAAAAGTTTCATCATCATCTACGAGTAATAGTCGCGGTTTATCCGTTTCCAGGGTTGTCATCATTATTATTCTCTGTATTTAAAAGGGGGAGGGTGATTTCCACGCAGGCGCCACCTGAATCC
>JAQTLI010000251.1 GCA_028714995.1 Methylobacter sp.
TGCGCATTTGCGCTTCGACTTCAGGGGCGTAGGTTGCTATTTTCATTTTCAAAACATAACCGAAATACTCCATAAGCGCTAACTTAATTTGTAACTCAGAGTTCTGGACTTATTGAATTCCCGTTCCATAGAGCTCTTTCGGTGAATAGCCGGTAGTCAATTTCTTGCCATAAATTTATAAATAATCGAGCCAATACTTATTTAATTAGACAGACATGGTACGAATTGAAATCCCCGATCAAAAACACGCATAATGGTCACTAAAGTAGTGGAAATCTGACCTGTCTCGATATCAATAATTAATCATCGCATCAACTCGGACTGTTCAATCGGATATTGAGAATTCATGATATCCGGTTTCAATTCCCTGTGGTTTTGCCACAATTAGCTCCCGATTAGTGTTCGGTCAGAAATACCCTTTTTTCAGGACCATGACCCTAAAAATAAGTCGTTAGGCCGGGGCTTTCCAATTTAGTAGTGGCAATGTCCATTTCCTGCTGATGCTACTAACTATTCCCCAAGGGCCTTGGCAACAGCCCGCTGGAATATAGCTTCATCGGGCTTGATGCCGGTCCACTCTTCAAATATCTGCATCGCTAGCTGCACTAACATTTCTACACCGTTTACAACTGGGCAACCCTTGTCACGTGCGGTCTTGAGAAATGGCGTTATGCGGGGATTCGTAATGACGTCGACTACGGTTGTGCTCTTGGAAACACTTTCCCAATTAACGGGCACCGATTCTAGTTCAGGTGCAGCCCCCAGATGGGTAGCGTTCATTAGGATATCCGTGTTGTCAGGAACCAGAACTTCGCCGCTCCATTGCATCCACTCGGCGGGAACCCCTGATGCTTTGGTCACGGTTTGTGCAACCTCGGTACCTTGAGATTCCCTTCTTGTTATGATGGTCAGGTGTGAAGCCCCTGCCCATGCCAGTTCGACCGCCATTGCCCTGCCTGCGCCGCCGGCTCCGAGCAAGACAACCCGCTTACCTTTGATAGGTGTTACCTTCTGTATGGCCTTGATGACCCCCTTGCCATCGTTGTTGTGCCCAATAAGGCGGCCGTTCTTGATGGTCATATAATTGACCGCACCAATTGCCCTGACATCATCATCAGCCTCATCAAGATGCGGTATAGAGACTATCTTGTAAGGTACAGTAATTGCGGCGCCTGCAAAGCCTAGGGCTCTTATCCCTGCAATGGCAGCCGCAATTTTGTCTTCTGAGGTCACATCGCATTTCCAGAACTGCCAGCGGAGACCATAGTGAGCATAGACCTCGTCGAACATCTGGTCGATGGGGTTTTCCGCAACAGGATGACCCAGCATGGTGGTCATCTGCTTTTGTGGGGATAGAGTAACGTTTGACATAAATGAGCCTCCTATCTTTTCATAGGCCCCAAAGAGCCCATGCATTAACTGCAAACAAATTTATTTTTTGAATCACGATATGTGAATAACTTCTTGTTTCAGCGTTAACCTTTTCTCCTAAGGTTTTTGATTAATAGGCAATACTTTCAGAATATCTGTATCAGTAATGAAATATTCTCCAGCTCATCGTATTCCTCCGCCGGAAAAAAGCACTAATCCGAATGATCTGCTATTGTAAAAACGGCTTCTATTTTTTAAACATTAGCACGCTTTTCCAGTTAACTAAATTTATAAGTAATTAAAACACAATAAAATTGTTAAGACTGTTGGTAGGCTTGAACGATCTCGACTAGCAAATGTTGGATGCTGTTTTGCAAGTACGTGATGAACTAACTCATGTATGGCATAGGCAAAGTTGTTGGATCCTGGGCTGTTGTTTTTATTTTCTTAGATTTGCTGGCGCGGCCTGAGAGAGTTCCTGTTCAAAGCTATGAACGAAATTCTCAGAATCTATCTTGGCGCTTTGTGATACCTACAAGATAATCACAATTTATAACTGCATAAGCGTCTCTGTTGGGAGATAGGTTGTTTCGCTTTGCTTGTGTCAGCTATTTGGGGCTATTTAGTCAATTAAACTACTGCTAGTTAAAAGCATTGTTCTTTTGACTCTCACCATATGGTTCCAAGAAGCTAAAATAAATTTATAAGCCAGCATTTGCTGGTTTTTTTATGTCAGCTTGTTTTTTTGGGGGGATGGCTAAGGTAAAATCAGCCTGGTAACGCGGATATCGATAAAGCAGAGAAAAAAGCCCGGCTTTGTCAAAATAAAAGTGCAGGGGGGCTATATATATTAACCGCGTTTTTTGGTTTTGCTGTCAGTGCTCAATTGGGACAATGCTTGATCAGGGGCAAGTGGCGTGATTGTTACGGCTCCAGTTCCTTTAATGCCGAGTGCTTGAGCGGCAGCGTAGGATAAGTCCACATCTCTTTTTCCGTGAAAAGACCCTCTGTCATTGATGCGAACGATAACGCTACGATGATTTTTTGGGTTAGTCACTTTAGCGTAAGACAAAAGAGGTAGTGTTTTGTGTGCAGCGGTCATTGCATACATGTTGTATGTTTGGCCGCTGGCGGTTTTTTTGCCATGAAATTCAGCGCCATACCACGAAGCAGTGCCTCGCTGATTGTCTTTTGATGCCTTTGAATGATGCTTGGCGTTATGAGCTTTTGCTGCAGGTTTTTTAGAAGTCGAAGTAGCTGAAGGATGTTTAGATGCTTCGGCTGCTAGTATTGGGTTGCTAAAATAACTGCATGTAATAAAAACAGAAACTGCTAGTATCAGTTTATTCATAGGGCTAAGCCTTTTTTATTAGTATGGCAGAGATATTACCTGGCAAGTCTTAAGGCCGTCTTAAGAGAAGGCGGATGATTAGGTGTGACAAGAATGGTTTGCGGGAATACTCCGTCCTGCTTTACTTCAGAGCATCAAGTCTTTCGGGATAAGATCATGATTTTTGATGCGAATAACTTCACAGGTACGATTCTTTTAGGAAGCATTCAGGAGTTGGTTCGCAGGAACACTGCTAACATTCGAATCAAAGGAGAGGGGCAGATTCGATTGATCAATTGTCCGATCGAAAAAGGACAAAAAGGTTTTATCTCCTTATTTTAGTGGCTGTAATCGTTTCTCTTTGATCCGGTAGTTGCCTTCACAAGTCTCGCACCTTTTTGATCCCAGTATTTTGCTGGTATAAAAAACTTGAGGCAGTATCTATGCAGTTAATCCATAGTTAATGGTTTTTCTGGGCTGTCAACTAGTGGACAAATGCCTGCAGCGCCGTACTGATTTCTATTGGCGAACCTATTTGAATATAGTGAATGCCCTTGACGGATACTTTTTGCCGGTTCGGTAAAACTCAAAAGCACGGCTGGTCAGCAAGACTTCTGCACTAAGGGTTGGCAAAGGGGATGATTTCCATTGTCTTGGCATGTACTTAACACTACGAGAAATCGGGACAGCAAGCATAGCTGTCCCGATTAATCTCTATATAGGCAATCGTTGAACTACTTGGGTTTTGCCATCTTTTCATGGGTTGCTGCTGCTTTTTCGTGCTCTTTGGCCAGCGCCTCATGGTGTTTAGCCATTGCTTCGTGATGTTTATGTAATTCTTTATGTCCAGCCTTTTTGTACTCTGCCGCCATCGATTTATGATGTGCCGCCATACCTTTGTGATGCTCCGCGTGTTTTTTATGAAGTTCGGCTGCCTCTTGATGTTCTGTAGGAGTTGTTGCAGGCGCTGTGATATTAGCAGGATGTTCAGGAGCAGGAGAAACTTCCGCAAACAAAGGCGCAGAAACAACACCCAGACAAGCGGCCAAGGCTAAACTAAGGTAAGTATTTTTATTCATGATCATTCTCCACTAGCAAAGTGATAAATTATTAACCCCATTATTTCGTGTTGAGTATGCAGTAAAAATATCGTTAAACCACTCTTCGCTATATTCTCAACATTTAACATGATGCTGGCAGCGCCATAAGCACGTCAATTGTGCCAAATACGTATAGATAAATGGTTTGCAATATGGTAACTGTCTACCTGGTTGACGATGTTAGCATCCTTAACGCTCTAGCCAATATGGATCGCTTTGCCCGGCAGTTCCGGGCCGTCTAATGGTTGTCGGCAGGGGATAATGCTGGGTAGCGCCGGTAAAATTCGTGCAGATGCCTGATGACCTCATCCGGTCTGTCCAAAGGCATGAAATGTCCTGCATCCTCGACCGTCACCATGTCGGCTCCTGGCACAAGCTGGCGGTCATGTTCCCGTTCATCGGGTCTGGCCCAGTCTTGGTTGCCCCAGAGGAAGAGGACCGGAATCCTGATGTGGGCATAGTCCTTGGTTGCCAGCTGCCAACTCTCGGAGTTCCGAAGCAGGCTGATGAACGCCCGGTAGTGGCCTTTCCGGTTGCCTGTCAAATACATCTCTTTCAGTAATGGCGGCGATATGTGGCGCGGATTCGACACACCGCCTTCCAACACATTCTTCATGATGAAAAAACTCCGAAGGCGCATCACCGTCTCACCGAGAACGGGGATGTCGGCCGTTGCAACCACCAGACGGGCTAATGGCGAGCTGCGCGCCATGCCGCGGCCTTGCGCATAGTCATATGGATTGATAGCGACAGCTCGGGTAACGCGCGGATTATGGCGGGCGGCGACGATCAGCGGAAGGGCTCCGCCGATGGAGACGCCGGCGAGCATGACGTCATTTAAATCGAGGACTTCGAGGCAACCTTCCACCGCATCGGCAAAAAACGCGGCGTCATATTTCGCATCGGGGATGTCCGAATAACCATGCCCCGGAAGGTCAAGCGCATACACCGTAAAATCCCCGGCCAGTTTAGGCACTACCTTCTCGAAGAGGTCAAGCTGGGTTCTCAGCGTATGTAGCAAAACCAGCGCGGGGCCTTGGCCTGTCTTGATGTAGCGAAGTCGGATGCCATTCACCTCGACATACTGGATCGGAATGTCGGGCGCCCACCGCAATTGCGATGGAGGCGAGGGGCTTCGGCGCAATGCCTCGACAGCCAGTGAAATCACCGGCAGGCCTACGCCAGCGGCGATAAGTATAAAAAGAATATTGCTCATTATTAATGACTCCCATCAGGCATCGATTTCCACATCGGTTTCGACTTCGGCCTGGCAGGCCAGAATGTAGCCGTCCGTTTTTTCATCTTCCGTTAGCGAATCCTCGACCGCCATGCGCACCTTGCCCGAAAGC
>JAQTLI010000252.1 GCA_028714995.1 Methylobacter sp.
GCTTTTTGTTCGGGATTTTTCCCGGCCTGGTAATCAGCCTCATCAACGGTGTTGCCGGGCAATTATTAGGCGAAACCTTGCCAAATGACGCAGCTTTAGGCTGGTTGTGGCTGGCGCCGGTTTCTACCAGTCAGGCGTCGTATGCTCCGCCATTGGTTCTGGTCGGTGCGCTTATTGCTGCCGGTATCAGTTTTTGGTATTTACGTCGTAATCCCGCAACGGCGTTACGCATATCGGAGACATGGGATTGTGGTTTTGGTGGATTAACACCCCGCATGCAATACAGCAGCAGCGCTTTTACCATGCCGTTCCGGCGGATTTTCGCCAAGGTCTGGATGATTGACGAACAGATAGAAAAGGACATGCAAGGCGCCATGAATCAGGATGTGGCCGCTATTCGCTATCACTTGGAGGTTCAGGATCACAGCTGGTCGCGGTTATATCAACCCATCGAACGCGGTGTGAACAAGACTGCCAAGGTAGTCGGGCGCATCCAAACAGGAAATATCCGGACTTATCTGGGTTATTCGTTTGCGACGTTAATACTTTTGTTATGGGTGATCAGCTAATGAATTGGTTAATAGCAGTCCTACAAACCATGCTATTTGTCGCGCTGGCGCCGTTGCTGGCAGGCTGGATCAAATGGTGCAAGTGTTATTTACAAAACCGTAAAGCGCCTTCTCTTTTTCAGCCTTATCGGGATTTACTCAAATTAACAAATAAACAACCGGTGGTTGCAGAACAGGCTTCGTGGTTATTTATCATAGCGCCATACATTATTTTTTCGGCAACGGTGCTGGCGGCAACTGTCGTGCCTTTGATTGCGGTTGATTTGCCTACTTCGGCCACCGCTGATGTGATTGTGATGGTGGGTTTTTTTGCCTTTGCCCGGTTTTTTCTGGCACTGGCCGGTTTGGACATCGGCACCGCATTCGGTGGCATGGGTTCTTCGCGGGAGATGACCATATCATCACTGGCGGAACCAGCGATGTTGATGGCTGTTTTTACCCTGACCATGACTGCCTCAACGACCAATTTATCGTTTGCTATAGAACATGTGCTTAATGAAGGTTTCGTTTTGCGGCCATCTTTTGTATTTGCCTTAGCTGCCTTGATACTGGTTGCCATCGCTGAAACCGGGCGTATTCCTGTAGATAATCCGGCGACGCATCTGGAATTGACCATGATTCATGAAGCGATGATTCTTGAGTACAGTGGTCGTCATCTCGCGCTGATTGAGTGGGCGAGTCAGCTGAAACTGATGCTTTATGGCGTGCTGATTGCCAATATCTTTTTTCCTTGGGGAATCGCCGAAACTCTTGGTATTCAAGCGTTAGGTAACGGTCTGCTAGCCATCATGGGCAAGCTCGCCTTGTTAGCGATATTCCTGGCGATGGCAGAGACGCTGGTTGCAAAAATGCGTTTATTTCGAGTTCAGGAGTACCTCAGTTTTGCCTATTTGCTAGGACTGTTGGGTATGTTAAGCCATATTATTTTGGAGGCGTCGCGCTAATGAATATTGCAGAATTGGATTTTTATACGCAAGCCATTTTATCGTTGGCTGCATTGGTGGGACTCACATCGTTTCTTATGTTAGGACAGGGGCGGTTGTTACGGCTGGTTTTTGTGTTTGCCTTACAGGGTTTTTTATTAACCTTGACTACAGGATTGGCGGCATACAGCCTGAATAATCATCATCTGTATATTTCAGCTGTGCTGACTTTGGTGTTAAAAGTGATTTTTATTCCGTGGATGTTAAGACGGCAGGTTCTACATATGAACATGCATCGTGATGTTGAAGCGTTAAACAATAACACCATGGTGATGCTGGGCGGAGCCAGTCTGATGGTGTTCAGTTATTACGTGTTGCATCCTATTGTGCAATCCTCATCAGTGGTCATGTTGAATGCGCTGGCGGTTAGCCTTTCAGTGGTGCTGCTGGGAATGCTGTTGATGATATCGCATCGTCAGGCTGTTGCTCATGTGGTGGGTTTTATGTCGATAGAAAACGGGCTGTTTTTTGCTGCCATAGTCGCCACCAATGGCATGCCGATGGTGGTTGAACTGGGCGTAGCTTTTGATGTGCTGGTGGCTGCAGTGTTGTTCGGCATCTTCTTCTTCCATATACGCACCAGCATTGATTCGCTGGATGTCGATCTGTTAAACAAGTTACACGAGGTGGATAAATGATTGCTGCCTATTTGGTCTTATTAATCCCCTTGGTAGGCATTGTATTTTTTGCGTTTGCAGGGCATAGAACAGATACCGGGAAATTGAATGTCCGGTTCAACAGCGTCAGTTTGCTGGCCACTATCTGGCTGGCAATTAACGTACTGAATCAAGGTACGATCATTTCATCAGGCAAGGCTTTTTTGATTGACCCGTTTAATGTTTACCTGATTGTCCTGACTGCTTTTGTCGGTCTCACTACATCGATATTTTCTTCGCCCTATATGGCGCATGAAAAGGAAATAGGCAAGCTCAATGATACGAGGTTAAAACTCTATTACTCCATGTATCAGGGTTTTATGCTGGCCATGTATCTGGTTTTGACGGCTAACAACATGGGGATTATGTGGGTGGCGATGGAAGGCGCGACGCTGGCAACCGTGTTACTGGTCAGTTTGTATCGAACACCCGAATCGATTGAGGCCGCCTGGAAGTATTTTATTCTTTGCGGCGTGGGCATTGCGCAAGCTTTGTTCGGCACCATTTTGCTGTATTACGCAGCGGTGCAGATCGGTGACGGTGACAACGCCTTGCTGTGGTCGGTGCTTTATGAAAATGCCGAACAATTGAATCCAGAAGTGCTTGAGATTGCCTTTGTTTTTTTACTGATAGGCTATGGCACAAAAATCGGCCTGGTGCCTTTACATAGCTGGTTACCCGATGCCCATTCCGAAGGCCCGACACCGATGTCGGCTGTGTTATCCGGATTATTGTTGAACGATGCCTTATACGCCGTGGTTCGCAACAAAATGCTGGTAGATGGGGCAACGCATTCCAATATGGCAGGTTATTTAATGATGGGATTTGGCATGCTTTCGTTTCTGGTTGCTGCTGTGCTTTTACACCGGCAAAAAGACATTAAAAGGCTGTTCAGTTACTCATCCATTGAACACATGGGCATTATGACCTTTGCCTTTGGTATAGGCGGACCGTTAGCTACCTTTGCGGCATTACTGCATATGACTGTGCATTCACTGACCAAATCAGCCATTTTTGTGACGGTAGGACATGCTGCACAGGTTGCCGGAACCCAGAGTATGGACAAGATACGCGGATTGATTAAAACCCAACCCAAGATCGGCTGGGGGTTATTGATTGGAACCATTTCCATTGCGGGCTTTCCTCCCTTTGGTGTGTTTACCAGCGAATTCTTGGTGCTGCTGGCCACCATGCACAGTTATCCCTGGCTAACGCCGTTGCTGTTATTGGGTATCGGCATTGCCTTTGCCGGGTTGTTCAGGCATATACAACCCATGGTTTACGGCGACAAACCCGAAGGCCAGCTGCCGGTGAAAGCCAATTTATGGCCGGTAATGATTCATCTGGCGCTAGTACTTTGGATGGGTTTGGCCATACCCGGATTCCTGGCTAACTGGTTTTCGCAGGCAACCATATTAATCTCAGGGAGTTCGCCGTTATGAGTTCTGCAAATTGGATTACGGATTTTCTAAGCCAGCTGAGTACCGATATGACTGTTGCAGAGATTGATATATCTTCGGCAACGTTGTGGCAAATCGAAAGCCACGAATGGCAACGATTTGCAGAACTGGCTGTACAGCAAAACCTGCGCTGGGTCGCTGGATGGGCGGAGCACAATCATAGACAGTTTTTCATCAATGCCTGTTTTGAGAAAAAGGGTGTTTATGTGTGGTTGCGTACGGTCATATATGGTTCCAATCCGGAATTGCCTTCACAAGCCACTGTTTATCCGGCAGCTAACCGCAGTGAGCGTCATACCCACGATATGTTTGGGATTAATTTTGTCGGACATCCGGATAATCGGCGTTGGACACGACATCAAGCCTGGCCTGAAAACAGTTACCCATTACGCAAGGACTTTCCTGTTCAGGGCGAACCTGAAGTTGTAACACCGCCTGACATGGATTATTCATTTGTCAAAGCGGAGGGAGCGGGTGTTTATGAAATCCCTGTAGGCCCTGTGCATGCGGGGATTATCGAGCCTGGGCATTTTCGTTTTCAGGCCGTGGGCGAGCTTATTTTAAATCTGGAAGAGCGATTGGGCTATGTGCATAAGGGTGTTGAGAAAATAGCCGAAGGCAGAACGCCAGAGCAATTAGCCCGTCTGGCAGGGCGCGTCTCCGGCGACACCACGGTAGGGCATTGCTGGGCCGCCTGCATGGCAATGGAGCAAGCCGCAGGTATTGAAATTCCGCCGCGTGCGGCACTGATTCGCGGCATTCTCGCCGAGCGTGAACGCATCGCCAACCACATGGGCGACATAGGCGCGATCTGTAACGATGTCGCTTTTGTGTTTGCGCAAATGCAGTTCACCCGCTTGCGTGAGCTTTGGCTGCGCACCAATGCGAAAATCTTCGGCCATCGCCTGTTAATGGATCGGATTGTTCCCGGGGGCGTCGTGTGTGACTTGTCAGAAGAATCCTGTGCATTAATGATGCAGGACATAACCGCGTTAAGAGCTGAGCTGGCGGAAATTATGCTGGCGCTGGATCTGAATTCATCATTGGAAGACAGGCTCTACACGGCGGGTTATCTGTCTGAGGAAACCGCTGCGGCCTTTGGAACATTGGGTTATGTCGGGCGAGCCAGCGGACAGGATTTTGATGTACGCCGCGATGCGCCTTATGCGCCTTATGATCAGGTAACGGTCAAAGTTCCGCTGGAAACGCAGGGTGATATTGCCTCCCGATTCTGGATTAGAAGCAAGGAAATCAATGCAGCTCTAAAACTGATAGAAGCATTTATTAGCCAACTCTCTGCAGGCGATATTGTTACCGAATGGAAAACGCCGCAAGCCGACAGTGAAAGCTTAGGCATCATCGAAGGCTGGCGGGGTGAAATTATCACTTACATTCGTTTTGATGTTGATAACAAAATCGCACGTTTCTATCCACGAGACCCTAGCCAATTGAACTGGCCTGCGTTGGAAAAGCTGGTTCTG
>JAQTLI010000253.1 GCA_028714995.1 Methylobacter sp.
CCTGAGGAAAACGATGGAATGAATTTGAAAAGCACAAACCGGCAATCGAATATTGACGGAGTAAAAGATGAATAACCCGCAATTCAATACAAACTTACGAAATCAAAAGGAGAATCCATATGAAAACCAACCTGATGTTCTACTTAATTTTAATCGCCGTTTCGATGTTGACCGCCTGCCAATCCACCGGCGGCAGCCAATGGGATCCAGCGTCTGCTGCCCAGATCGATCGCGATGTGGATGCCGCCCTAGCGAAGCTATACGAAACCACGCCTTCGGCTAAGATGTTGGCGTCTAAGGCGAAGGGCATCCTTGTGTTTCCGAATGTCATCAAGGCCGGCTTCATTGGTGGGGCTCAATACGGGAAAGGCGCTTTGCGAAAGAGAGGCCGGACGGCGGGCTATTACAATATCATTACCGGCTCATTTGGGCTGCAAGCCGGGGTGCAATCGTTCGATTACGTTCTGTTCTTTATGAACGATGAGGCGCTTTCCTATCTCGACCGCAGCGAGGGGTTTGAAATAGGGGTGGGTCCGAACATCGTTGTTCTGGACATCGGCAAGGCCGCGCAACTGACAAGTACGACCCTCACGGAGGATGTTTATGCATTCTTATTCGGACAGAGAGGTTTGATGGCGGGGATAGAGTTGGAGGGGTCGAAGATCACCAAGGTCAATCCGTAAGCTAATCGTATGAATGGCAGAGACTTGGTTATCATGGCTGTATCGTGTAGTGACAATCTGCCGTTTTATCAAGTTGAATCAATTTGATAACAAAGAGGACATTTAAAGATGGCATACGATAACAAACAAAAATTCTTTGGCATTTTCGGGCTGGTGGTTTTGACCTTGTCGATGCTGGGATGTGCCACGACCAAGCAAGCGGGAGATGTGAAATCGTCCGGCTTCTTGACTGATTACTCGATACTCAGGGAAGGGGAACAGGGAGAAGCGCTAAAGATCTACATCAACCCTAAGTATGAACGACAATCTTGCAGAACCTATAACAAGATTCTGATCGAACCCGTCACTATTTGGGCCAACGATAGTAATGATTTGGCCGTTCTTTCGTCCGAGGACAGGCAAACCCTGGTCAACCACCTGCACGGTGCCATCGTCAATGAGCTGGGAAAATACTATCAAATCGTGCAGACAGCTGAGCCTGGGACATTAAGGATAAGAGCGGCACTTACCGAGGCGGAGGGATCCTGGGCAGCACTCGATACCGTTTCATCGTTCGTACCGCAGTTGCTGGTGATGTCCAAACCAAAAGAAGTCGCTACAGGAACGGCGACATACGTTGGCAAGGCCAGCGCTGAGGTTGAAATCACCGACGCCATAACCGGCGAACGGATAGCTGCGGCTGTTGACCATAGGGTGGGAGAGAAATCGATAACCGGCATTACCAGCAAGTGGGACGACGTGGATAGGGCCTTCGATTTTTGGGCAAAGCGAATGGCTTACCGATTAGCCAACTGCAGCGCTGTGCCGCTTGAGCTATAAGGTTGCGAATTGTTAATTTAAGTAACCAATCCGTAAGAAAGCCATGGAGTAAGAGAAATGAATAAGTCAAATTGCAAAATATGTAATGCGCTGGTCATCGGAATTATTTTGGTCGGAACAGGAGCGATGGAGGCATCGGCGCAAGGTAAGCTGATGATTTATCCCAGATCCGGACAAAGCCCCCAGCAACAGCAGCAGGACCAATATCAGTGTCATACATGGGCGGTCCAGCAGTCCGGTTACGATCCGGCCAGTCCGCCGGCACAGTCGTCGGGCAAAGATAGAAGCGCTACCCGGAAGGAAACCCTTCGGGGCGGCGCTCGTGGCGCGGCTGCCGGTGCGGCTATCGGTGCAATCGCCGGTGATGCAGGCAAGGGTGCGGCCATCGGCGCGACCGCCGGGGGTCTCAAGCGTCGTTTCCAGGAGCGGGACAGCCAGATGCAATCCGCAGCTGCCAGCCCTCCAGGACTTGATAATTATAACCGGGCCATGACCTCCTGTTTGGAGGCACTTGGATATTCGGTCAAGTAGTCGCATTAGACTTGCCTGTCAGGGCGGCGGCATTCGATACCGAGCTTTTAGCAATGGTAATGACTTGCAGGATATTGACACTGCAGTCGAGGCGAGTAGTCTGTGCATGAATGTACTATTCTCAAGTAGTCCAAGGGCTGAACACCGACCAATGCTGCGGAATGACAGGCAATAAAGGTCAGCCCGCTACTTAAAAGCCGGTAAATTGTGGCCCCTACTCAAAACGACAGCGGGTAAAAAATGACAAAATACTCCATCCTACTTATTTTCCTTGTCTTTACCGGTTGCGCGGCTATTGTTTATAAATCTCCGGATTTTGAAAGTTTATATGGTCCTTCTTTTCCTAAACAGAGGCAGTTGACACAAGAGGAAGCCGTTTTCAGCCGACAACAGCATAAAGTCTCTTTTTCTAAAGACGTCAAGCCGATTCTGGACTCGCGTTGTGTGGTTTGTCACGGTTGTTATGATGCGCCCTGCCAGTTGAAGCTGGGTTCTATCGATGGTTTGGACAGAGGCGCAACCAAGCAACTCGTTTATGACTTTGCCAGATTGAAAGCGGTTGCGCCTACTCGGTTGTTTATCGATGCTGCCGATACTGAGGGATGGAGAAAAAAAGATTTTTATCCCATTTTAAATGAACGTATCGAGTCAAAAGAAGCCAATCTGGATAACTCGGTTCTGGCCAAATTAATTCAATTAAAACGCTTTAATCCGCTGTCTACATCCGGGAAATTGGGCAAGGATTTTAATTTTGATTTTGATCGTACTTTGCAATGCCCTACGATAGAAGAGTTTCCAAAATATCAGCATGAACATCCCCGATGGGGCATGCCTTACGCCATGCCTGGGCTGTCGCTAAAAGAAGAAAATATCCTTATGCAATGGCTGCAGGAAGGTGCGAACGTTGAGCCCAGGCCACCCTTATCCGAGCAATCAGCAGCGGCTGTCGACAAATGGGAAAGTTATTTCAATGGTTCCACCCTCAAACAAAAACTCGTTTTCCGTTATATTTATGAACACCTGTTTATCGGGCATCTTCATTTCAAAGGGTATCCTGATAATGAATTCTTTCAGTTAGTTCGCTCTACAACAGCTCCGGGCAAACCCATAGCGGAAATTAATACGATACGGCCTTATGATGATCCGGGCACAGATGGTTTTTATTATCGTTTACGACCCGTTACCGAAACCTTTGTCGATAAGACTTATTTTGTCTATGAATTAAGTGATCAGAAGATGCAGCGCTATGATGAACTGTTTTTTAAGACGGATTACCAAGTCACGGCATTGCCCTCCTATGAACCAGAAGTTGCTGCAAATCCGTTTAAAGCATTTATTGAACTTCCCCTCGTTTCCAAATATAGGTTCCTGCTCGATGATGCCGAATATTTTGTGACTGGATTCATCAAAGGCCCTGTGTGCCGCGGTAAAATTGCAACCGAGAGCATCAGGGATCAATTCTGGGTAGTTTTTACCCAGCCTGGCGGGATTGATCCCAAAAAAGTGGCCCAGGCTCTGGCCAAAAACAACCAGCTTCTGGGTTTGCCTGGAGAAGAAGCGGATCGAATCGGCTTGTTCGGATGGAGGAAATATGATGATTTCGGGAAGCAATACATCAAAATGAAAGATGCGTTTATTAATCTGGTTCTATCCAAAGATCAAGGGTTTAGTCTGAATAATATCTGGGACGGGGACGGTGAGAATCAAAATGCGGCGCTCACTATTTTCAGGCATTCCGACAGTGCAACCGTTACAAAAGGCCTTATTGGAGATACGCCGTTAACCGCTTGGGTGCTTGATTATCCAATTTTTGAACGACTGCATTATTTATTGGTTGCCGGTTTTAATGTTTACGGTACGGCGGGACACCAGCTAGCTAGCCGAACCTATATGGATATCTTGCGGCAGGATGGAGAAGACAACTTTTTACGTTTTATGCCAGCGATGCAACGACAAGCTATTTATAACAGCTGGCATATGGGTTCGGTTGGTTTGCGCGTGTTTGATGCATTATTCAGCATTGGCCATGAAACCCAGGTTAAATTCCAAACTACGGATTATAAAAAGGAGTTTTTTGATCAGGTCAGGCAGAGATTGGGCAAGGCGGCCGGTGTAGTAGATAGCATTAACAGGTGCCAGCAAGATAATTGCATAAGAGCCAATACCACGCCCGTTCAGCAGGAAGTGGACAGCAAAATGCGCAATCTTGCAACGTTGAAAGGGCATGAGTTAGGTGCGTTACCGGAAATGTCCCTGCTCCGGGTAAAGACAGGCAATCCTGACAGAGACTTGGTCTATACCTTGTTAATCGATAAAGCCTATAGCAATATCTCGAAAATGTTATCGGAAGGTTCCCGTCGCATTCCGGAAAACGACAAGATTACTATTGTTCCGGGTTTTATCGGAAGCTACCCCAATTTTTCCTTTGTTGTGGATAAAAACCAGCTGAACGAATTTATACAGATGATTCGCAATGCACGGGCGGAAAGCGATTTGGAGCAACTGTACAGTAAATTTGGTATACGACGTACCAACCCTGATATTTGGCAACAAATGGATTGGTTTAATCAAGAACATCAAAAATACAGAGGCTTGGAAGCAGGACTGCTCGACATGAATCGCTATGAGAACCTATGAATTGAATCATTTTTCTGGCTGTTATCTGAGTTCTACAGATCGGCCAAATCTGGCCTGAATTATTCGCCAGTGTGTAATTGCCGGGTTTGACCCAACAATCGCTGAAACGGTTTGTGAGTTTGCCCCGATCTATCGGACACTCGGCTAAGAAAGTAATCTTTACAACCGAGGTAAACAATGAAAACCAAAAAAGAATCAAATACCACAGCTGTTCGCAATAAATATACAGCGCAGTTTAAAGAACAGGCATTGGAATGTGCTGACAAGGATGGTATCCCGAAGGTGGCGCAGGATTTAGGAGTTGTCGAGAAGCTTTTGAAATTAAAAGGTCGCTTAGTGGGGTGTCCGTGAAATCAGGACAAAATTAAACCCTGTTATTTGCGATTTTATTCGACGAGCAATTGAATATCATTAAAAGGAGGATTGCTATGACAATCAGCACATTACCCGTTAAAGAATGGCTTACAAATCTTCA
>JAQTLI010000254.1 GCA_028714995.1 Methylobacter sp.
CATATTGAAAAAATCATAGGCGTGAGCTTTTTTAGCATAGGCGGCCAAAAAGGTATTGGTGCCGAACATGATGGTAGCGCCGATTTCATAAGCGATTTCTGGAATGACCGCGAAATGCAGAGGCGTCGGATAAAAGAAAGTGGTCATGCCGTGCAGTATCGGCAGCATAGTGCCGACGGTAAAGCCAAAGGAATGAAACATTGGCAGAAAGTTGAGTACCACATCCCTGGCATTAAAATTGATCCGCGCTTCCAGTTGTTTAAGGTTGGACAGAATATTGGCGTGGGACAGCACCACGCCTTTTGGCGTGCCCTCAGAGCCGGAGGTAAATAAAACGACCGCCGGACTGTCAGGACTGTATTGGGTGTGTTTGTACCAGATATTCGCAGTTTTGCATTGCACCAGCGCCTGAAATTTGTCCCGTGCAGACAGGTGCTCAGCCAAGTCTTCCAGATAAACAAGTTGAACCTGTTCGCCTAAGTGGTCCGCTTCGACTTTTAACTTGCCTGCCTCTATAAAGCGGCGGGAAGTCAAAACGGTTTTGACTTGTGCCGTGTTGCAAGCGGAAATCATGCCGGCTGAACCGGTTGAGAAATTCAACATGGCCGGTACCCGGCCATAAAGCTGCAAACCCAGAACCACCGACAGGGTTTTGGATGAATTGGGCAAAAAAACCCCGATATTTTCCCCCTCGGCCGTAATCTTATTTAAGGCGTTGCCGATAGCAATGGTGCGGGTAATTAAATTGTCATAGGATAATGGGATACGATCCAGATCTTTGGCAACAGTGTGTTTGCCTCCGTGTATTTTGCGCGCTTCGAGCAGGCTGGCGAAAATGGTTTGCCGGTGATGACTGGTGGCAAACATCATTTCAGTCATGATATCCGTTAAAACGTGTCCGCTGTATTTACGACGGTTTTTGCCGCTTAACTCTGGAGGAGGCGAAACGAAAGTATGCGGCAAAATCTGAATGGTGATTTTAGGAAATAAACGTAAACGGACAACATTGCGCAAATAAGAGAAATGCGTGTATTCGGCGCCGTCAATGCGGATGGGCAGTATGGCAGCTTCGGATTTATCGGCGACCATGCCGGTGCCGTCGTAAATTTTCATCAACGAACCGGTCACCGTAATGCGACCTTCAGGGAAAATAACGGTGCGGGTATCGCGCTGCAAATGATGAATCAAATCCTTCAGTGATAAAGGATGGGTCGGATCCATTCGAAATACATGGGATAAGCCCAAAAATGGCTTTAACCACCAGCGCTCGGAAATCTGGGTATTGATGGCAAAAGTGATGTCATCGGGTAAAAATACGCCCAGCAGTAATGGATCCAGAAAAGAAGTGTGATTGGATATAATCAGGACACGTTTTCCGGCTTTTTTGTAGTTGTCCAGGCCTTTGACTTCAACCTTGTAAATCAAGGTCAGCAGCCAGCGTAAAGTTTTTTTCAGCATTATGTTTCCTCCTTGCACCATTTTAGCAGACATTAAAAAATGTCCGGAATGGGATTGTTGAATATCGTGCAATTGAATTATTTTAGGGATCTTGCTGCTTTAGTTTGTGGGATGGTAAGGAAAATTGTGTTGCGCAGTCATGCATCAAAAACATAGGCAAAGGTAGTAGAAATAATCAGCATGACTATTTGTAGCGTGCACTTTTATGCTAGCGTTATTATTAAGATCATAATAGAATCAGAAAAAGCTTTATTGATATATATGTAGTATTGAGATAAAAATAAGTCTTGATAGCAGAATCAATCGACTATTTGGTTTTTGAGACTTATTATGAATATAAAATATTCAGGGCATTTCTGTCTTTAATTAAGTTAAAACTCATATGAAAATAAAAATTCTGATTCTCGCTATTCTAATGTTTGCGATGACGAGCCCTGTACAGGCAGAATACCAGCAGCAGCCTCCAGTAGTCTATCTGGTCGATATTATTTTATACCGACCATTTGCCCTTGTCGCTACACTTGCTGGTACAGCTGTTTTCGTGGGGATTAGTCCGCTTACGGCCCTTGCAGCTATTTCTCCACCGCACGACGCATTTGAAAAAACGGCCAATCTGTTAATCGTGCAACCGGCCAAATATGCCTTCGATCGACCTTTGGGTGTTTATTTCTCGGATGATGATGGAGAATATCGCCGTCATTAAAGAAGAGACTCTTCTTCGACTTTATTCGAATAATATATCACGGCAATCTTGCTATTTTGCGTTTGATGGGGTGAACATAATTTTATTAACATTTTCATTAATCTTGCCCGGATTTTACGGACACGCGATTAAGCGGCTTTTTATCATTAAAAGCTTCCTGGCTGATATAGCCTGATTTAGAGTGAAGCGTGCGGTTTAGCCAGATACTCAAAAAAGCCTATGGCTTATTGTCCTGTTCATTCAAAACAGATTGAGAGCCGGGTAACACCGGCTTTTTTATGTGTGCTGTTTTCTCAGTCAGTCCCATCGTGTACCATGTAAGCATATCGAAAGTGTTCACCAAATGCCGATAAGTCACTATGTACCAATATATAAATCAATAGTTTATGAAAATACTTAATATCCATTTTAAAAACATCAATTCATTAGAAGGCGAAAGTCGGATCGATTTTGAGCAGGCGCCTTTTTCTGATACCGGTGTTTTTGCGATTACCGGCCCTAACGGATCGGGAAAATCAAGTATTCTGGATGCAATCACGCTGGGATTATATGGCGAGACTTTTCGTTTTGACCGGCCTGGCCGGCATGTGATGACCAAGCATACGGCGGAGTGTTTTTCAGAGATTGAATTTTCATTGGGCGGTGAAAAATACCGGTCAAGTTGGCATGTACAGCGGATAGGGGGAGATCCGGAGGGCGAATTAACGCATCCGGAAATGAAATTAATCCGCCTGAATGATAATGAAGTATTAGCATCCATGCCCCAACAGGTGTGTTCACGGATTACTGAAATTACCGGCATGAGCTTTCGTAATTTCACTCGTTCAATACTGTTGGCACAGGGCGATTTTGCTGCGTTTCTTAACGCGCTGGACAGCGAGCGCATGGATATTCTGGAAAAAATCATCAGCACTGATATTTATGCAGATTATAAAAAGGAAATTACAGAAAAAGCCGATAACGCACAAAAACGCCTGGAGCAGTTAAAACAGGATTTGGCATCTATACAGCTAATGGAGCCGGAAAAACTGGAAGCCTGTGAGCATGATTTAAGCGATTTTAATGATCAATATGCTGAGCTGCAGGATGAACAAAACAGTCTGAAGCAACAGCAAGCCGCGTTGAGAAATATTGTAGCCATACAGGATCAGATTGCCGATCAGGAAAAAAAGCTGCAGGAAGTAAAAGAGCGGGCAGAAGGCAAACAAAAAACGCTGGCCAGGCTGGTGTCTGCTCAGGACGTGTTAATTTTTAAGGATGATGTCAAGGCCATTAATGAAAAAAACCAGGATATCCAGCAGGGAAAAACAGCGCTGGCGGCTTTTCGGGGTGAGCTGAAGCAGATAGAAGATCTCATCGGCATTGATAAAACACCGCCTGAAGGATTGAGCAACAAATCGGTTACTGAGCAGAAAGAAACCATAGCTAAGATTAGGGCCACGGTAGGACAACTTACTTCGCAACGGGAGGCAGAAGCAAGCCTTTTGCAGGCGTTGGGAATACAGGTTAACGACAAGAAATCAGGGCTTGCCACTATATCAGCCTGGCTGGAGGAACATGCTGCCGATGAATCACTGTTGGAAAATTTTCCTGAAACAGGCAAATTAAAAAAGCTCAGGGCTGAATTGATTGAGTTAAAGGAAAAGCAAAAATCATCTTCCAAGTGGTCAAAAAACACCATTTCTACGCTGAAAAAAAATAAATTCACCATTGAACAGGAAAATAAAAAACAGGCCGAGTTAAAACACAAGTTGTCGGTTGAAGAAAAAGAACTTGAAGCGCTGGCGCAGGGCCATGATCTGGATGGAATTGAAGCGTTACGCGTAGAACAGAAAGAGCGGGTTAATGCCTTTCAGGAGCTAAACAGGCTGGCTCTGGCGAACCAGAATCTGTCATCAGGTGGTTTCAGTTTTTTCGGCAAATTTAGAAAAAAGGATGAGTTGGAGCAGGATGCCGATGAGCTTAATCTTGAGATTGAAAAGTTAAAACGGGACATAAGCAGGGAAGAAAATATTAAGCGCGCCCTGGATGGGGCTGTTTTTCGTGAAGCGCTGTTTAAAAAAATGACGGCAGACCGGCAGCATCTTGTTGATGGTCAGCCTTGTCCTTTATGCGGTGCTTTAGAGCATCCGTATGCCAAGCATGTGCCTGTCGAGACTAACTCTCAACAGGCATTGGCGGATCAGCAGGCCAAAATAAAAGCTTTAATGGTGGCCGTTGACAAGTTAGTGCAGCAGCAAAAGCAGCTTGAACAAAAGGTGGAAAAAAATCGAGCCAACCGGGATCAGCTGCAAAAGATCAATGCTCAGTGGTTAATGTTGTGCAATAAACTTAATATCGCGAGCAGCGAGCTGGATATCAATAACATAAGTTTGATGAAACACTTGTTAAAGGCTGAAACCAGCGAATTAAAAGACATTGGCATTCTGGCTGTTAAATACCGGAGCAAGCAGGATGGCATTGAAAAATTAAAGGCATTGATTGCCAAGAGCGAGGCTGCCTTGGAACAGTTGCAGGTGGACACGCAGAAGCTGGATTCCGAGTGGCAAGGGCGGCCTAAGGAGGAGATAGATTATGAATCCGCATTGGCTAAGTGTCAGCAGGAAGAAAAAGAGCTGGCAGATAAGGTTATTAAGCAGCTGACCCTGCTGGGCGAAAAAATGCCGGCTAAAGGCAAGGAAGATGCGTTGTATGATCGTCTTAATGTTCGGCGCCAGGATTATCACAACTATGCTTTCCGTCGCAAAGTATTAACGGAGGATCTGGAAGTACTGATGGCAAAAGAGGCGGCCTGTCGTCTAGAAATAACGGCGTGTAATGACAAGCTTGACCGTTATGGCAGTCAGTTGCGAGCGGAGGAAATCGTCGGTTTGCATTTGGCGCTGATTGAAAAACAGAAGCTGATTGCCGATAAGGAGCAACTTCTTGTGCAACAGGAAATCGAAATCGGCGTGTTGCAGCAGGCGTTGCAGGAAAAAAT
>JAQTLI010000255.1 GCA_028714995.1 Methylobacter sp.
TATAGACAATGGACAGGGCGCGCGGCGCGGTGCTATCCGACACTACCTGCGCAAGGTTGCTGGGCGTCGAAGACGTGCCTGCTGCATTGACCGTAACGACACGGTAAACCCAGGAACCATCCTGCGGTGGCATATCATCGAAGCTGGTAACTATCAGCATGCTGGTGTTCACGTTGGTGGCTTCGGCGATTGAATCAAACGCTGTTGCGGAACGGTAGAGGTCATAACCCACGGCGTTAGGGTCGGTCGAGCGAGTCCATCCCAAACGTACTTTCCCGGCAGCCTGGGCCGTTGCGGTGAGACTGCCGGGGCTTGAGGGAATGGTTTGATCCAGAGTGACGAGCACAACAGCGGAGGCAGGGCCAGTCCCGTACTGATCCGTAGCCGTCGCCTGGATTTGATTACTGCCAGTGGTCAACGTGACCGACGTAGTGAAATGTCCGTCACTGCCTGCGACAATCACAGGCCCTGTCGCCTTGGCATTGACGAAGAGTTGCACATCACTTCCCGGTTGGGCTGTACCGGAAACAGCAATTGTTGCCGTAAATGAACTGAATCCACTGACCGGTTGACTCAACACTGGGGCTGCCGGTGGTGTATGGGCCACGTTGATCGTATAACTAAGGATTGAAACGTTAGCGAGCGAGTCGGTAGCTCGTAATGTGAGGGTGTGCGGCCCTTTTGGCACATAGTCTAGGTTGAGTATTGCCGAATAGCTGCCATTCCCGCTTGGGGAGGTGATGACACTGCCATCCAGCAGTAATTCGATGAGCGACACCGCTGGGATCGCTTGCGGTAAAGTTGATTGTAGTACTGCGCGCCAGTGTCATACCGTCTGTCACCAAGTCGCCATGGGCGCTGACATTTGTCAGTTGCGGGCCTTGTGTGTCAGCAATGGGCGCCGAATGTGATAGCGTCACCGTCGCGGTTTGCTCGCTAATACGCCCGGCAATATCAGTCGCCACGACCCTGATCGAATGAGCTCCATCGGTACTGTTATTTGTATTCCAGTTATATGAGAAAGGCGCGGCTGTGATACCGGCAACCCGTTGATCATCGATAAAAAATTCGACTTTAGCGATACCGGACTCATCGGATGCCGTGGCATCGATGGTAATGGGCTGTGAGATCACACTGCCATTGGCCGGGTTGGTGAGCGTCAGCGACGGCGCTTGACTGTCGATCAAGACGCCTCCCTCTAGGCTGGCTGTGGCAACTGTACCATCGGTATCGCGGAATTCGACGCTGATCTGTTTGCGTCCGTCACCTGCCGAAGTCGTGAAGGCCACTTGCGCCCGGTTGTCGGTAAGCGGCTGAAACGTTGCTTTAGTAAAAATGCCTCCTTCTACTAGTCGGTATTCGGTTGCATTGACGCAGGACAGATCAAGTAAGACGGTATGCTGATCGAAATAAAAAGCGGGTTCAACCAACCGCACGCTGGGATTGAATAGTGCTGTCTCGGTCACAAATCCGTCAAAATTAACGCCTGCGGAAACGGCGTCGCCCAGTCCGCCCAGATTCGAGTTGACTTCTTTCGGCCCGGTGGGATGTCCCCACCAATTGCCGGTAGCCTGAATTACCGCGTCGGACGTTTTATTGTTGATTGCCAGCATAGTGTTGCCAACCAATTGCGAATTAACAATACTCGGCGTGCTCTTATTATTGGCTTCAATGCCAGTACTGTTGCGCAAGAAGCTCGAGCCGGTGATCACGGGCGCTGCACTTTCAAGCACGCGCAAGCCGATGCCGCTGTCGGTTACCAGCAGGTTTTTGAGTGTCGGACTCCAGCTGTGCACGGTCAGCGCTGCTGCGGTATTGTCAGCAACGGTCGGCCCGGCGTACTGGATAGTGAGATCGTTCAAAGTCAGTGCGCCAAAAGCCGCCGCGGATTTTTCCAGACGAAGTCCAAGCCAGTCACCCAAATGAGGCGATTGCGACGCCGGATTCAATTGCCCCATGACACTGTCGTCTTTTTGGCTGGTCAGAATGATGCCTTTGCCCGCAACGATGCGATCGCGTATGACCAATTGCGCCTCGGCGCCGAACTTGACCACTACGCCGTCATCAATCGTAAGCTCGGCGGCCTGTAGAGGCGCTGATATTAGTTGCAGCGCTAAAGCAAGCAGACTTATCAACATGAGCATCAGGAAAGAGGCTCTGGAGAAATCAAGCAGCTTGGTGTGCATGGTGGTGGTTTTCATTCTGAATGTTATGGATGACATCACCGCCGCCTCATGGATTGATTGTAATGACGCTGGAAGTGGCAGTTTGTAGCCCCGAACCACTGGCCGTGAGCGTGGTGGTGCCGGCCGCGACGCCGGTGAGCTGGCCGGTGTTGGACCAAGTACTGTCTAAAGCTATGGTGAGGATTTCCGGTACGGTAGCGACTCCTGGAGCGCTGCTGGTTGTATTGGCCGTAATCGTGCTTGAGGCCGTTTGGTTGCTCGAGTAAATCGCACCCGGTGTAGTAAGGTAAATCGAGAAATTCGTTTTGTTACCGACTGTGGTGTTTCCTGGGCCACTGAAATTGAGTTGGGGCGAAACCACAGTCACGGCAAGATCCTGGGCAGGGCTGTTATAGCCGACCGCGCTGGCCGTGACTGTGGTGTTGCCGAACTCAAGGCCAGTGATCTTGAAATTTACTGACGAACTACCTGAGGGTATGGTGACACTAGCAGGCACGGAGCAGATTGCCGACGAACTACAAGCCAGGCTGACGGTCACAGCATCGGTGCCGGCAAACGCCGTACCGTTGACATTACGCGACAGATAGACCTCATAGAGGTAAGTGTTCAGCCCCTTGCCCACCGTCACAGCGGTGACGTTATGAGGGTTGTACAATTTTAGGGTAGGCGCAAACACCGTCTGTACCGCCGAAAGACCGGTTGCCGTCCCCGGGACGCTGGCCTGCACCTGGTAGCTGCCTGCCACCGTCGGCGTATCAACATAAACGGTGTTGCTGTTGGTGCTGCCTTGGGACACCACTGCCCGCGTCACTGCCGTACCTGCTGTCGCCGCACTGTAAAAACCGTCCACGATGCCCGCCGGGTTGTCATTGACAATGGTCAAGTCGACCGGCAGGTTCGTCGCTGCCGTCTGGTTACCGGAATAAATTGCTCCGGGTACGGTGAAGGAAACCGATAAGGGGTCACGCACGCTGGTCGGGCTACGGCTACCGGCCAATCCGCTGAAATTGAACACCGGGGCAACCACAGTGCCCGCCAGCTTGGTGGCCGGCGCGGTGTAGCCCGTTGCGGTCGCATCAATGGTCACCGGCGTGCTGTTGGTGAGATCCACCCCGGTCACCGGGAAGTTCACCGTACTACTGCCCGCAGGGATGGTCACCGTCGCCGGGACGGTCAATTTAGTGGGGTCGGAACTGCTCAGGTTGACGGTCACCGCGTCGGTGCCGGCAAACGCGGTACCGTTGACATTACGCGACAAATAGACCTCAGCGATGTAACTGTTCAGCCCCTTGCCCACTGTCACAGCGGCGATGTTATAAGGGTTGTACAATTTTAGGGTAGGCGCAAACACCGAGACAGAAATATTCGCGGCATTCAGTCCTGCCGAGCTTGCCGTAAAAGTAGTGTTGCCAACATTCTGCCCCGTCAGCGTAGCCAGGACGGTACCCCCTGAAGTCTGGCCTTGGGGTATGGTAATGCTGGCCGGGGTGACGCTGGCAACCGTGCTATCGGCAAAACCCAGGTTGACCACCACTCCACCGGCTGGGGCCGGATTGGACAAGGTAATGGCGACGGCTTTGGCGACACCGGGCTGCAAGTTAAGCGAACTGACGGACGGGATGCCGACCCCGATGGTTACGGCCTGGACTGTCGCGGGCATGCTGGCCGATTGGTAATCAGGAGCGGTCGCACTAATGGTTGTGATGCCTGCGGCCACACCGGTCAAAGTAAAGTTGGCGCTGGTCTGGCCTTCTGGAACGGTAATAGGTGCCGGCACCGTGGCGGTGGCGGCACGACCGTGGCCTTCGCCTGACCACTTACAAAACCAACTTTACTGGCCGTGATGACGGTATTGCCGACATCGGTAGCAGTGAAGGTGAAAGTCGCGGTTGTTTGTCCTGCCGGGATGGCCAATGTGGTAGGGACCGTGCCAACGGCGGGGACGCTGGAGACCAAATCTACGGTTACGCCATTCGAGCCTGCTGGGTAAGGCAAGGTCAAGGTAACTGTTTTGGTAAAACCTTTGGTGGCCATGATTGTGGACGGGCTCAAAACTAATTGTCCTTGAACCACGGGCAATACCAGTTCATTCGATGTCAGGTTTTGGCCTTCATGGAAGGGATCGGGGGTCAGGACTTTGACGAGTAGGTTACCCGCCGTGGCAGGGGTTGTGATGCTTGCCAGTAACTTTGTCGCAGACTGATACTGTGAAGTGATGGTAGATCCATTGACTTGGACAATAGATGGGTTGCTGAAATTGCTGCCATTAACCGAGACATCCACCACGTCTTGGCCAAGATAAAGCTTATTCGGGTTCAGATTGCTCAGTATGGGTTGGGTTGGCACAACGGTTAGGGCTTCGGCAACCAAGACTTCACCCGCGTCAACCAGCACACGGGCCAAGGTTTTTCCCAGGTCTGCTGTTGCTGAGGCAGTTACCGAGAGGCTGGCCTGAGTGTCTGTGGCACCCGTCAATACCTGTGCAGTTAATCCTGCGTTTTCAAATTGAACATTTGTCAAACCCATAAGGCGAGCGCCAACCAGGTCGATGTTTAAAGTCGAGCCTTGCTGAATTAATTTGGGTGTGATTGAGGTGATACTGGGCGAGGTTCCAACAGAAACCACGCCTGAACTAATGACATAGGGGATGCCCCGTAACCCCCATTTTATGCTGGTTTTAATGTCGCCTGCCGGAACGGCGATGCCGTTTATGGTGTTACCGGTTGCCTGATTGCCCACGCCGGTCGGCGATGAAGCCAGATCTATGGTAATCGCCGTACCCTGGTGGTTGCTTACCTTGATATAATTTGTAGTGGTTCAAACCTAATCTGACAGTTACTGGTTTTTTAGAAGTGTCTGTCAGGTTAAATTCAGCCTATAAATTTTTCTTTCCAGATGGTTTTGCCATCGCGCAATGTCGCCATGGGCGTTC
>JAQTLI010000256.1 GCA_028714995.1 Methylobacter sp.
TCAGTCACCGTGTAACCTTCCTTGCCTGACAGCACATGCGACAAGGTGCTTTTACCGGAACCGTTCGGCCCCATAATCGCGTGGATTTCACCGGCTTTAATCTCAAGGTTAATGCCTTTAAGGATGGGCTTGTCGCCGATGCTGACGTGAAGATTTTTTATGCTGAGCATATTGTTTTACCTAAATATGTTTTTAAACTGTTGAGTCATTTCGACCGCGAAATGACTGTATCCAATACGATTTAGCCTACTGAACCTTCCAGACTCAAGCCCAATAAAGCCTGAGCCTCCACCGCGAACTCCATCGGCAATTCCCTGAACACTTCCTTGCAAAAGCCATTGACGATCATCGACACGGCATCTTCTGCCGACAGTCCGCGTTGCTGGCAAAAGAACAGCTGATCTTCGCTGATCTTGGACGTTGTCGCTTCATGTTCGACCTGTGCCGATGGCTGCCTGACTTCCACATAAGGGAAGGTATGCGCGCCGCATTTATCGCCGATTAACAGCGAATCGCACTGGGTATAGTTACGGGCGTTTTCCGCACTTTTTAACACCTTGACCAAACCGCGGTAAGTGTTCTGCGCTTTGCCTGCCGAAATACCTTTGGAAATAATTGTGCTGCTGGTGTTTTTGCCGATATGGATCATCTTGGTGCCGGTATCGGCCTGCTGATAATTATTGGTCAGCGCCACTGAATAGAACTCACCGGTTGAATTGTCGCCAGTCAGGATGCAGCTTGGATATTTCCAGGTAATCGCCGAACCGGTTTCCACCTGCGTCCATGACACTTTGGAATTCTCTCCCCGGCAATCGGCGCGTTTGGTCACAAAATTATAGATGCCGCCCTTGCCCTCTTTATCGCCGGGATACCAGTTTTGCACGGTCGAGTATTTGATAGTCGCATCTTTCATCGCGATTAACTCAACCACCGCCGCATGCAGCTGGTTTTCATCGCGCATCGGAGCGGTGCAGCCTTCCAAATAGCTGACGTGACTGCCTTCATCGGCAATGATCAAAGTCCGCTCAAACTGGCCGGTATTGGCGGCGTTGATTCGAAAATAGGTCGATAATTCCATAGGGCAGCGCACGCCTTTGGGAATATAGACGAACGAGCCGTCGGTAAATACGGCTGCATTTAAGGCAGCAAAGAAATTGTCGGTATGCGGCACGACTGAACCCAGATATTGTTTGATCAGTTCGGGATGATCGCGCAAGGCTTCCGAAATCGGGCAAAAAATAACGCCCGCTTCTTTCAGCTTACCTTTGAATGTAGTCGCCACCGACACGCTGTCGAAAACCGCATCAACCGCAACACCGGCCAAACGCTCCTGTTCATCCAGAGGAATGCCCAGTTTTTTGTAGGCTTCCAATACCTGCGGGTCGATCTCATCCAGGCTTTTCGGCCCGTCTTCTTTGCGTTTAGGCGCAGAATAGTAACTAATCGCCTGATAGTCGATAGGGTCAAACTTGACGAACGCCCAATGGGGAGTCTTCATAGTCTTCCAATGGCGAAACGCTTTCAGCCGGTACTCAAGCATAAACTCAGGCTCATTCTTGACTTTCGACAGCTTATGAATAACCTCTTCATCCAGTCCGGGAGGAAAAGTGTCGGTTTCCAATACGGTCACAAAGCCCTGCTTGTATTCCTTACCGATCAGACTCTTGATTTCTTGTTCACTTGCTGACATAAAAAAATTCTCTATCTATATAAACTGGCGACCGGAATTAATACTTCTTCCGGCATGGCGGCAGGTCTGATTAAATCAGCCAAAGTCACCGACTCTAATGCATTATTTATGGTCTGGTTAATTAAATTCCAGTTGCCGCGAATATCGCAGCCCGAAGCCTGTTCGCAGCCCTGCTGGGAAATACTGCATTCGGTTAAAGCAATCGGCCCTTCCAGAGCGCTGATAACCGTCGCAACACTAATTTTTTCCGGTATTCTGGCTAAAGCATAACCACCCTTGGCGCCGCGTGTAGAAATCAGCACGTCGGCGTTAACAAGAAGCTTCATTATTTTACTGACCGTGGGCAAAGCGATGCCTGTTACCGCCGCTATTTCCATGGCCGCATGTACCTGTGCTTTATCTCTGGCCATAAAACTCAAGATGACCGTTGCATAATCGGTTAATTTACTCAGCCGCAACATATTTAAACTGCCTCCAATAATTGAGGACTATTTTAGTACTATTTAATTACAGAGTAAAGCAGTTGGTAATTACTTAAAATTCCAATATTTACTTTCTGCGTCCCGCATAGCCCACACTGCAAATGCGTTGTTTTTAACATTAACAGTAATCGCACCACTGTCAGCGCTGTTTAGCCATTTGGCATTTATTTGCTGATAGCGTGCTAAAATACTCTTATGCGGATGGCCGAATTGATTCCGGTAACCCGCTGGAATCAACACGTAATCAGGTTGTACTGCCTGCAAAAAACCGGCTGTCGATGAAGTCTTGCTGCCATGATGCGGCGCGACCAACACATCGGCTTTTAAAGCCTCGCCGTAGGTCTGAACCAGCCAGGATTCAGCGGCGGCTTCTACGTCACCGGTCAACAATACCGTGCCATGTTCAGACTGGATTTTCAGCACGCAGGAATTGTTGTTTTCTGAAACAAATCCCTGCTGTGGAGCCAGCATGGTAAACCTGACTCCATCCCATAGCCAAGATTGCCCGACTGTACACTTGACCGGCGAATGCTCGCTTAACTGCTGCGGAACGCTGGTCAGCACTTTTTCAGTCGCTATGCCGCGCATTAACGATGTCGTGCCACCGATATGGTCGTTATCGCCATGACTGATGATTAAGCTATCGATTTTATCGACACCCTGCACCCTTAAAAAAGGCAGCAGCACGCTCTGACCCGCATCACTTTGATCGGAAAATTTCGCACCGGTATCATAAACCAGCAGATGATTAGCGGTTTGCACGACGACTGATAAGCCTTGCCCGACATCCAACAGGGTCATGTTGATGTCGCCGGTTTCGGGTCGTTTTAAATCCGTAAATACCAAGGGCAAAAACATCACCAGACTTAGCCATCGCGCTGGAATACCGACGGGGGCAAGCAACAGTAAAATGCCCGGTACGGCGAAAAGCAACGCCCAATACGAAGGCTGCGCATGATTTATCGACGCCAAAGGGATTTTCGTCAAATGCACTAATAGCCACCATAACCCTTGCAATGCATAATCAGCCAAAAAGAACAGCTTACCCGCCAGCAGCGGCGAAATGAACATGACAATGACAGCCAGCAGTGACAACGGCACAACCAGAAGACTGATGACCGGCACGGCGACCAAATTAGCCAGTGGCGCAATCAATGAAACCTGTTGAAAAAACAACAATAGCAGGGGCGACAAACCGACCGAAGTGGCCCAGTTTACTTTTATGGTCCCCCAAAAATACCCAAGCTTGCCTAAGCGCCCGGAAACGGCGTAAACAATCAGGCTCACGGCCAAAAATGAAAGCCAAAATCCTGCCGATAAAACGGCGAGCGGATCAAATATCAATACCGCGAACATGGCGGTGGCCAAGGTATTAAAGGGACGACTGTTACGTTGCAGAATAATGGCGGCCATAACGATAGACAGCATGACCACAGAGCGCTGGGTAGGCACGGAAAAACCGGCTAATCCTGAATAAAAGACAGCAACAGCCAAAGCCGAAACTGCCGCAACCTTTTGCGGTGACCAGGCGAGCAATCCCGTCCATGCCCAGAGCCTAAGCACCAGGAAATAAACCAGCCCTGCAACCAAGCCAATATGTGAGCCGGAAATGACCACCAGATGGGTAGTGCCGGTTTTACGAAAAACTTCCCATTGTTCTTGAGTGATGCTGTTGCCATCACCAATAGTCAGCGCCTTTATCAGCGCAAGACTCTGACTGTCGCTCAATGTATGGGATAACTGATCAGTAATGCTCTGCCGCCACACAGCAACGCTGTTCCAGGCCGAATCGCTCCCCAGCAAAACAGGTTGCGGATTTGGGCGCACATAACCTGTCGCGCCCACACCTTCGGTAAATAGCCAGCGTTCATAATCGAAGCCGCCGGGATTCATATTGCCATGTACCCGCTTCAGCCTAACGGCAAAAGACCAGTGCTGACCAGCCTTGATTTCACGGTCGGGGTAATACCAGTTTAATCTTATTTTAGAGGATATTTCCGGCGCAGCATCGGTTACGATAAAATCAAAGCGGACATGTTTTTCATCCTGCTCCGGCAAGTCGGCTATGTAACCCTTAACCGGAACATCGATTCCTTCCAGCTGCTCAGGCAGCCGGTCGGACAATCGGTGCATAGCAAACAGTACCGCCCACAGTACGCCAATCACAAAAAACAGACACCGCCAATAACGCAACCATGCAATAATGCCAGCCAATACACCGCCGACCATTAGCCATTTGATATCCGGCAACACAGGCAACTGCTGAACAAGCAATAGTCCGGCTAAAAATGACAGGGCGGAAACAACCATTTAGCACCTTGGTGTTTTTTAGGCTAACAAAAACCTGATAAACTTAATTGAATATAATTTTAGTAAAAAATAACGATGCCAAAAAAACTTATACAAAAACTGGTCCATAAATTCACCCCTCATCCTGACGTGATTAAGGAACACAAGCACCTTCAGTTTCTTGGCGACAGGCTGCATGAACCAAATCTCTGGCATTTAAATCGACGTTCTATTGCTATGGCTTTTGCCGTGGGTCTTTTTTGCGCCTGGATACCGACCCCCATGCAAATGGTCGTTGCAGCTGCGGGAGCAATTTATTACAGGGCGAATCTGCCTCTTTCCGTAGGCCTGGTATGGATTACCAACCCCATCACCATGCCGCCGCTGTTTTATTTTGCTTATGAAGTTGGACTTTGGTTTTTGAATCAACCACCAAACGCCGATGAATCTGAATTTTCAGTAGGCAACATACTATCCAGCTTGGGAGATGTCTGGCAACCTTTTCTGATCGGTTGTTTTATTATGGGGATCGTAAGTTCCGCAGCAGGTTATTTTGGCATTCAATATTACTGGCAACACCATGTAATGAAAAAATGGGCGGAAAGAAAGGAAAAAAGGCTTACTGCGCAAGATACGCAGATTG
>JAQTLI010000257.1 GCA_028714995.1 Methylobacter sp.
CTTCATCCGGGCTGAATCCCAGGATCTGGTTAACGGCAGTACTGCTATAGGTGTAATAACCGTAGGGATCTTGTTCCCATAACCATTCGCCTGTCATTTCCGCCATTTGTCGAAAACGTTCTTCACTTTCAGCTAGTGCCGCAGCACTGCAGGCGAGTCCATTGTTAACAGACGCAGTAGTATTTCCAGCGTCATCAAGAGTATCTGTTATTATGCGCGGCTCTGAACCCAACCCTGCCATCGTTAAGCCCCCACTTTATTATTAGATTTGCTTTGATGATAGGAAACTCAATATCACTTAGCAATTTATATTTGGTGACACATCCATGATGTAAAGTTTATTTGATCGGTTAAAATCTTTTATTTAAGGCTATAAATTGATCAAGAAACGCATATCTAACTTTAGGGTCAATACGTCGCATTAGAATAGCCAGACGGCTTTAGCCAACCGGTATAATAAGCCAATAAAAAAAATCTACTGAAACTTGAGTAATGATTTGTATTGATTTGCAATTGCAGTTATCTTAATAAGAGGTTTTATAATTAAAATAATAAGGAGAACTCGGATGTCTAAAGGTCAAAATTTACAGGATAATTTCCTAAATGCTCTTAGAAAAGAGCATACACCTGTTTCTATTTTCCTTGTTAATGGAATAAAGTTACAGGGCAAAGTGGATTCATTTGATCAATATGTGATTATGCTGAAAAATACAATGAGTCAGATGGTTTATAAGCACGCGATATCTACTATCGTACCGAGTAAAGCTGTAAAACTACCGCATGAAACCGAGCCCCGTGAAGAGTGATTTTATTACGGATCATTGCGGGGCAACTCTTGGTGCAGATAAATCACTATCAGTAGGCCAGCAGGTATGCCGGTAATGAATTTCATCAAAACACAAAAAGAAAAATCATTTTTATATTCATGTTAGTGGAGTATGTAATTGTTTGATCGTCCTGAATCAGGTGAGCGAGCAGTTCTTGTTCACCTGTCACTTCGTTCCGGGCAGGAAGATCTTTTAGAATTAAAAGAGCTGGCTAAATCAGCCGGAACTGACCCTGTTTATGTAGTAACCGGTAGTAGGAAAAGCCCGGATCCAAAATATTTTGTCGGTAAAGGTAAGCTTGAAGAGCTTAAGGGTGTTATTGAAACCTATGCTGCTGATATCGTTTTATTTAATCATCCACTTTCACCTAGTCAGGAAAGAAACCTCGAGGGCGCTTTGGGCGTACGCGTTGTCGACAGGAACGGTTTGATCCTTGATATCTTTGCTCAACGCGCACAAACATTTGAAGGTAAGCTACAGGTTGAATTAGCTCAATTACAGCATTTATCGACCCGGTTGGTTCGGGGCTGGACGCATTTGGAGCGCCAAAAGGGCGGTATTGGCCTTCGTGGGCCGGGTGAAACCCAGCTGGAAACCGATAGGCGACTTTTGGGTTTGCGCATCAAGCAGATTCAGCGGCGTTTGGAAAAGGTTGATAAGCAAAGGCATCAGGGGCGTAGCAAAAGAAAAAAAGCCGAAATTCCGTCTGTTTCTTTGGTGGGATACACCAATGCAGGTAAATCAACATTATTTAATAAGCTGACGGGTGCCGATATTTATGTGGCGGATCAGTTATTTGCCACTTTAGATCCAACCTTGCGTAATTGTCAGTTACCGAATAGTACTGAGATTGTTCTGGCGGATACGGTCGGCTTTATACGTCACTTGCCGCATGAATTGGTGGCTGCGTTTAAATCTACTTTGCAGGAAGCCAGTGAAGCGGATTTATTGCTGCATGTGATTGATGCCAATGCTGAAGACAGGGATGAGACTATTAATCAGGTAAATCAGGTTCTTGAAGACATAGAGGCTGATGAAATCAGGCAGCTCGAGATTTTCAATAAAATAGATTTATTGGGTGAAATTAGTCCAAAGATTGATCGGGATGATACTGGAAATCCAATTCGGGTATGGTTGTCCGCTGAAACCGGAGAAGGCGTTGAGCTGCTTTATCAGGCATTAGCAGAAATATTTTCAAACACTAAAGTCAAAAGAAGATGTTATCTGCAACCTGATCAAGGTGATATAAGAGCGAAATTATCTGCATACGCCAACATAATTGATGAGCAAATTGATGATCTTGGCGCTTGTGAATTAGTCATTGAAATTGATGCAAAGCATTTGGGTTTGTTGAGAACTGTTGAAACTGCGGAAATACCTTAGTCCAGATTTGTGTTGCGTCTTTTTTTAGGATAATTTCTAGTTAAACGATCAGAATTTGTTTATTTGCGATAGAATGATGCGAGTGCAGGGGATGGCAAGGGAAAGATGGCGCATGTTGAAAAGTCGAAAATATCCTGCGAGATAAAATCAATTAAAGTTTAAGTAATCCCAATATGGAGCAAAGTTATGTCCTGGAATGAACCTGGCGGCGATAAAAAAGACCCTTGGAGTGGTCGCGGTGGTGACCAGAAAGGCCCCCCTGATCTAGATGAAGCGATACGGTCATTGCAAGAAAAGTTGGGCGGATTTTTTGGCGGTGGCAAAAAAGGCGGCGATGAGGGTTCTTCCGGCAATCCTCCTTCAATGAAAACTCTCGGCTTTGTTGCAGCAGGCGCTGTAGTTGTATGGGGCTTAAGTGGGTTTTATATTGTTGATGAAGGTACTCAAGGTGTTGAAACCCGATTTGGCAAGTATATCGGGACAACTCAGTCAGGTTTGAACTGGCATTTTCCGGCACCCATTGAGGGAGTTCAGATAGTTGATGTTAAGCAGCAAAGGTATATCGAAGTAGGTTACCGTAGCGGTGGTAGTGAGCAGGTTGTTGGTTCGGTGCCTAAAGAAGCATTAATGTTGACCAAAGATGAAAATATTGTCGATGTCCGTCTGGCTGTACAATATCAGGTTAAGGACGCCAAGGCGTTTATCTTTAACATAGTGAATCCTGCGGCCACTTTGAAACAGGTGACTGAAAGTGCGCAACGCGGTGTAATTGGCAGCAGCACAATGGACTTTGTGTTAACCGAAGGTCGTAGTGAAGTTGTGACCCAGATTAAAAAGGAAATACAGGATGTTATGGATAACTATAAATCAGGCATTCAGATTACCAGTGTAAATCTTCAGGATGCGCAACCACCTGAGCAGGTGCAAAACTCATTTGAAGATGCCATTAAAGCGCGTGAAGATGAACAACGATTAATCAATGAGGCGGAAGCGTATTCTAATGATGTTGTACCGAAAGCGCGTGGTGCAGCAGCAAGAAAAATACAGGAAGCTGAAGGTTACAAAGAACAGGTTATTGCTCAGGCAGAAGGGGAAACCAACCGTTTCTCTAAATTACTTACTGAGTATACTAAGGCCCCTGAAGTGACCAGAAAACGTCTTTATATTGAATCTATGGAATCAGTATTATCCGAAACCAATACCATTATGGTTGATGTCAAGGGCAGCAATAATATGCTTTATTTGCCATTGGATAAAATGATTCAACAACAGCCTTCGATGCAACAAACCAGTGTTTCTCAAGGTGCAGCAGATCAACCTCATCAAGCAGGGGTTGAGGCGCAATCACAGCCTCAACAGCAACCACAACCTGCTGTGCGGGCTTTAACTCGCGGTCGTGACGCAAGGGGACGCTAATGATACAGAATAAAATATTGGTAGGTATCGGCGCATTGTTGTTTATTGGCATGATGTGCGTATTTACAGTTGGTGAAACAGAAAATGCAATTAAATTTCGTTTAGGTGAGATCGTAAAAGACGATTATGAACCCGGGCTGCATTTTAAAATACCGTTTATCAACAACGTAAAAAAGTTTGATAAACGAATTCAAACCATGGATGCGAAGCCTGAACGCTTTTTAACGGCTGAAAAGAAAAACGTCATTGTTGATTCTTTTGTTAAATGGCGTATTGGTAATGTAAAAACTTTTTATACCGTTGTTGCCGGTGATGTAGATCAGGCTAATTTGCGATTGGATCAAATTATTAAAGACGCGTTTCGTGGCGAATTTAGTAAGCGAAATATTAAGCAGTTGGTTTCAACCGATCGTCAGGCTATTCGTGAAATCCTAATCAAAAATTCCAAGCCTCTTGCGGCTGATTTAGGTATGGAAATTATTGATGTTCAGGTGATGCGGATCGACTTGCCAGAAGAAGTCAGCAGTTCTGTGTACCGCAGAATGGAAGCAGAACGTGAGCGAGTTGCCCGTGAGTTCCGCTCCCAAGGCGCTGAAGCAGCAGAAAGAATTCGTGCTGATGCCGATAGACAACGGGTTGTTACCATGGCCAATGCGTTCAGGGATTCAGAAAAACTGCGTGGTGAAGGCGATGCAAAATCTGCTGAAATCTATGCTCAAGCATATGGTGCAGATCCTGAATTCTTCACTTTCTATCGTAGCTTGAATGCCTATAAAAAGACTTTTTCAAGTTCAAGTATGATGGTGCTTGATCCTGATTCTGACTTCTTTAGATATTTTAAACAGCAGAAATAGGCTAAGACAAGATTCCCAAGCCTTAGCTTGGGAACCAGTAACCAACGCTCCGCATGCGGGGCGTTTTGTTTGAGTGGACTCACAAAACATGCAACAAAAAGACTCTTGGCTTTTGCCTGACGGCATAGAAGAGATTTTGCCGGAAGAGGCTAAACATCTTGAAAGCTTGCGGCGTAAGATACTGGACACGTTCGCTTGCTGGGGCTACGAACTAGTTATTCCTCCTTTTATAGATTTTCTGGATTCCTTGTTGACCGGTTCGGGGCACGATCTGGAATTGCAAACCTTTAAACTGACCGATCAGATTAGTGGCGAAATGCTCGGAGTAAGGGCAGACATGACGCCACAGGTAGCCAGAATAGATGCTCACAATCTGAAGCATGAATGGCCTACCCGTCTTTGTTATGCGGGAACTATCTTGCGTACCAAAGGCGATCCTCTCGAAAAAACCAGAAGTCCAATGCAGATTGGCGCCGAACTTTATGGTCATGCCGGTAAAGAAAGCGACGTAGAAATCATCCGCTTGATGCTGGAAATGCTGGCAATGACCGGATTGCAAAATGTACATCTCG
>JAQTLI010000258.1 GCA_028714995.1 Methylobacter sp.
GGAGCTTTCTATGATATCGACAATTTTGCGGCGATTGCCTCGCGCTTTCTTGACTGCATTATCCAGGATGGCATGACGTCGCGGGTACATCGCCACAAAACTCAACGCTTCAAGTTTGTGGCGTATGTTATTCATGCCGAGACGATTGGCGATGGGGGCGTAAATATCCAGCGTTTCGCGGGCAATGCGACGTTTTTTTTCTGCTGACATGACGCCCAGTGTCTGCATGTTATGCAGTCGGTCCGCCAGTTTTACTATGATGACGCGTAAATCTTTGGCCATGGCCAGAAACATTTTGCGGACATTTTCCGCTTGAGTTTCCGCATGTGATCTACTGTCAATTTTGGTTAATTTGGTGACGCCATCAACCAGTTCTGCGACTTCAGCGCCGAATTGGTTGGCCAGATCTTGTTTGCTGATAGAGGTGTCTTCAAGGACATCATGCAGGATAGCCGCCATAATGCCGCTGGCATCCATGCGCATCTCAGCAAGACTGATAGCGACAGAGACAGGATGGCAAATGTAGGCCTCGCCTGTTTTACGGAATTGGCCGGAATGAGCGGCAGCGCTAAACTCGTAGGCTCGGACACATTGGTCAATTTGGCTTTGATCTAAATAGCCGGACAAAGTCTCGCATAAACGCCGGATCAGTTTATCTTGAGGGCGTTCCAGTTTGATAGTGTCGGCTATTTCGAGCATAGGCGGTAAAAATTAAAATAAAATCGGGTTGTGTTCGTGAGCTTCGCCAACACGATGCAATAGGTTGATGTTCTCGGGACTGACATGACCTGCCGCAATTTCGCGTAAAGCGACAACGGTGTCTTTATCTTTACCGCGTGGAACAAATTCAGTCGCACCGTGGCTTAGTTGACGTGCTCTTGTACTGGCTAATAAAACCAGTTTGAAACGGTTTTCTACGTTTTCTAAACAATCTTCGATAGTAACTCTGGCCATTTTTTAATCCTGATGAGGTTGTTAGGTCGGGTTTTTCTTAACTGCGTAATTTTAACACAGAAACAGCTGGAAGTTCTTTGCCTTCAAGAAATTCAAGGAATGCGCCGCCGCCGGTAGAGGCATAGGACACTTTATCGTTAATGCCGTATTTATCGATAGCGGCCAAGGTATCGCCGCCACCCGCAATCGAGAAGGCGTCACTTTCCGCAATGGCGGTTGCCAGCGATTTTGTGCCGTTGCCGAACTGATCGAACTCAAATACGCCGACAGGGCCATTCCAGACGATAGTTCCTGCGGATTTCAGTAACTCGGCATAGTGACTCGCGGTCTCTGGACCAATATCCATAATTAAATCATCAGCTTCAACATCTGCAACTTTCTTGACCGTTGCGATTGCTGTTGCAGAGAACTCTTTTGCACAAACGACATCAACCGGTATGGGAATGATCGAACCCTTCTGTTTGGCGGCTTCAATCAGTTGTTTGGCTTGGTCAATAAGGTCCGGTTCGTATAGCGACTTGCCAACAGGAAAGCCTGCAGCAGCAATAAAGGTGTTGGCAATGCCGCCGCCGACGATTAACTGGTCGACTTTTTCCGACAGTGTTTTTAATACCGTTAATTTAGTAGAAACTTTAGAGCCGCCAACAATGGCAACCAGGGGATTGGCGGGTGTTTCCAGTGCTTTGCCCAGTGCATCCAGTTCGCTGGCTAATAAAGGGCCGGCGCAGGCAATCGGCGCGTATTTGGCAACACTATGCGTTGATGCCTGTGCTCTATGGGCGGTGCCAAAGGCATCCATAACAAAGATATCACACAGGTCAGCCATTTTTTTGCCTAACTCATCGCTATTTTTTTCTTCGCCGACATTAAAGCGTACATTTTCACAAAGAACGACTTCACCCGGCGCTATGGAAATGCCGTCCAGCCAATCTTTCTCCAATCTGACCGGTTTGCCCAGCAAGCCTGACAAATGTTCGGCAACGGGTTTCAATGAAAACTCTTCATCATAGTGACCTTCAACAGGGCGGCCAAGATGAGACAGCAAAATAACGGCAGCTCCCGCAGCCAAGGCTGTTTCAATGGTAGGTAGGCTGGCTTGGATACGGGCATCACTGGTAACTTTACCGTTTTTTACCGGGACATTCAGATCCTGACGAATTAATACCCGTTTACCTGATAAATCCAGATCGACCATACGCTTAATCGACATTGTGCACTCCTTGGTATATTTTTTATTAAAGGTGGATTAGTCTTGCTTCCATTTGATGGAACAACCCATGCTGGGAATTTGTTGTTGCGGGCCACGGCCTGTTTCAGCAACAAGTTTCATGGCCTCAAATAGTTCTCGCCGGGTGTCGGCCGGTGCAGTTTCTTTGCGGCTGGCGTCCAGACGTCCTCTGTACTGCAATTCAAAATTGGCATTGTAGCCAAAAAAGTCCGGCGTACAGACAGCGCCATAATCTTTGGCGATCTGCTGGGTTTCATCCAACAAATAAGGAAAGCCGAAATTCAATTGCCCAGACAGCAGTTTCATGTTGTCAAAAGAATCAGCAGGGTACTCAACGGTGTCATTGGACATGATGGCTACAGATTCAATGCCAAATTGCTTAAGTTCTCTGGTGTCTCTAAGAATTCGATCCAGTACGGCTTTGACATAGGGGCAATGATTACAGATAAACATGATCAACAATCCATTTTTGCCCATGCATTGTTGAAGAGACCAGGTGCGTCCGTCAACACCGGGTAATTCAAAATCGTGTGCTTTTTTGCCAAATTCACAGATTGGCGTTTCTAGTGTCACCATTGTTGCACCTGCTATATTGTTATGAAAATTGATGTTTCCTTTAATTAAGAAAAACCGCCGCACTGATTATTACCGCACTGATTAGCATAGTCCATAAGGTATTGCGCTGATTGTGCTTCATTTGCTCTCGCAACAGCATTAATTCCCTGTTTTGTCTTTCTGCCTGTTCCTTTGCATGAGCGGCATTGTTCAGCGCTTTATAGACCAAAGAGGGAATTTCCGGGAACTGCTCGGCAAATTCCGGGAACTGTTTGATTATTTTGTCGATTTTGGCTTTAGGGCCTAAACGCTCATGAAACCATTTCTCAAGAAAAGGTTTGGCGGTTTGCCATAAATCCAGCTCAGGATAAAGTTGTCGCCCCAAGCCTTCAATATTGAGCAGGGTTTTTTGCAGTAGCACCAGTTGCGGCTGAACGTGCATGTCAAAGCGTCGCGCAGTCTGGAATAAACGCAGCAGCAATTGGCCGAATGAAATGTCTTTAAGCGGTTTTTCAAATATCGGTTCGCAAACGCTGCGTATGGCAGACTCAAACTCTTCTATTCTGGTTGTTTCAGAAACCCAGCCGGATTCAACATGCATCTCTGCTACCTTGCGGTAATCACGATTGAAAAAGGCCAGAAAGTTTTCTGCAAGGTAACGCTGGTCAGACAAAGACAGGGTGCCGACTATGCCAAAATCAACGGCTATATACTTAGAAGGCAGATCGACAAAAATGTTGCCGGGATGCATGTCGGCATGAAAGAAGTTGTCCCTGAACACTTGGGTAAAAAAGATTTCCACGCCGCGTTCGGCCAGCAATTTAAAATCAGCTCCACCCGCTCTAAGCTGCTCGATTTCGCCGACAGGTATGCCATGAATTCGCTCCATGACCATAACTTTCTGACGCGTTAATGGCCAGTGGATTTCGGGGATGTAAATAATGTCCGAGCTCTCGAAGTTGCGGCGCAATTTGGAGGCATTGGCCGCTTCCCTGACCAGATCAAGTTCGTCCAGCGTGGTTCTTTCAAACTCGGCAACGACATCAACAGGGCGTAATCTGCGTGCGTCAGCCCAGAATCTTTCGGCAAAACGGGCCAGTTCATAAAGCAGTCCTATATCCGAACGTATCCGTTTTTCAATATCAGGACGTAAAACTTTAACGACAACGCTTTCGCCGCTGTGTAAAACAGCAGTATGGACTTGAGCGACTGACGCCGAAGCCAGTGGTTCAGAATCAAACTCGGCAAAGGCATCGGCAATAGACATGCCGAGTTCTTTTTCGATAATACTGAGGGCAATATCATTGGCAAAGGGTGGAACCCTGTCCTGCAGTTTGACCAGTTCATCGGCAATATCATCAGGCAGCAGGTCCTTTCGGGTAGACAAAGCCTGGCCGAATTTGACATAAATGGGGCCAAGATCTTCCAATGCACGCCTGATTCTGGCCCCGCGAGAGTCCGATGTGTTTCTAAGCCAGTAGCTTGGAGAGAAAACCGCTAAATACCGAACAGGCCGGAATAAATGGGTTTTGAAAACGATTTCATCCAAGCCGTGAAAGACCAGAACCCAATTGATATGAATCAGGCGCAATAATAATTTAGGGCGAATCACGAGTTACCTTTGTTTGTAGGGTGGGCAAAACAACGTTGCTCTATAAGAATCAATTTAAGCAGAAAGTCCATATATGCAATCAATAAATTTTATCGTTCCCACGCTATGGATCATTACCATTAAGTTCACATTGTGGGTGCGAATTTTTACCATGCTGGAGTGTGGTAAAAAATTAAAATCTATTGTTTATTCAGCAGTGTATTTTCAAGTCTTTCAATTCTGCTTTGCAGGCGGTCAAGGTCGGTGCGCAGTTGATCGACTTGGGCGTAGAAAATATCGGCTTCAGGTCCTGCCGGTAAATCGCGGGTTTCTTCCTGAAGAAATTCTGCGGCGTTCAATCTGAAGGTTTCAATTGAATCTTTACCCCAGCTTTGCCCGGCGCGGAAAAACCAGCCAATCTTATGGGCAATAATGTCGCCGGTGACATGCGACAGTTTTTCTTCCAGATCAATATCCAGTTTGGCGAACAGCTCCTGGAATTTACGGCCGGTATCCATGTCACCTTCAATTTTCACTTCGCCTGAGAAAATAGAGCGCATGGGTTTCGAGCTGAGTCCCATTAAACCAAGAGCCCAAGCCGAGCCGGTCAGTCGGGTATCGGGCTGATCAGGGAACTGATCCAAGCACTGAATGGAATCGGTGGTAGGGCACAGGTAAATGGTTTCATCAAACGGCTGAATA
>JAQTLI010000259.1 GCA_028714995.1 Methylobacter sp.
CCAGTCAATGGTTCACCCTGACTTCTTGCTGACGGCAGGTCGTGAGCGGAGGTACTGTAGGCCCGTCCAGTGGAATCGAGTATATAAACCGGATGGGTTGTCCGGCATTTCACCGCATCCAGAAAGCTGTCGCCGGAGCGGTAGCTTAGACTCGTGACATCAATATCATGCCCTTTTGCCGCCCTTATCCAGCCTTTGTCCGATAGGATAACGGTTAACGGCTCATTGCTTATTAACGCCGTTGTATCCAATGCCTGCGCTGCATCTCTCGCAACAATCGGCGACCGGCGGTCATCGCCGTATTTCTCAGCATCGCGCTCGATTTCTTTTCTGATCAACCGATTTAACAGAGCCTTGGAACCCAGGGTTTTTTCCAGCGCGGCACGTTCCAGTTCCAGTTCATCCTGCTCGCCACGGATTTTCATCTCTTCGAGCTTGGCCAGGTGCCTTAACTTTAACTCCAGTATCGCTTCGGCCTGAATGTCGGTGATACCGAAGCGCTCCATCAGCACCGGTTTGGGGCGGTCTTCATTGCGAATTATGGCGATGACTTCATCGATATTCAGATAGGCAATCAGTAAGCCATCCAGAATATGCAGTCTTGCCAGCACCTTGTCCAGCCGGTATTGCAAGCGTCTTCGCACGGTCTCGGTACGGAACGACAACCATTCGACCAGTATGTCCCTGAGCCCTTTAACCTTGGGCCGGCCATCCAGGCCGATCATGTTCATGTTGACGCGATAGCTTTTCTCAAGATCGGTGGTGGCAAACAGATGCGACATTACCTCATCCACATCAATCCGTTTTGACCTTGGAATCACCAATAAACGGGTTGGATTTTCATGATCAGATTCATCCCGTAAATCTTCAATCATCGGCAGTTTTTTCGCCAGCATTTGCGCGGCTATCTGCTCAAGCAACTTGGCGCCGGAAACCTGATGCGGCAGCGCGGTGATGACGATATTGCCATCTTCTTGCTCAAATTTGGCACGCATTTTTATCGAGCCGCCGCCGCTGATATACATTTTTTGTATTTCATCAGCCGAGGTGATGATTTCGGCTTCGGTCGGATAATCGGGGCCTTTTATATGGGTGAAAATTGTTTCCAGAGAACTGCCCGGCTCATCCAGTAACTGTATGCAGGCACTCGCGACTTAACGCAGATTATGCGGCGGTATATCGGTTGCCATGCCGACAGCGATACCCATCGTGCCGTTAAGCAGTATATTCGGCAGTCTTGCCGGCAATAGCTCCGGCTCTTTTAAAGTGCCGTCAAAATTATCCGACCACTCAACCGTGCCCTGCCCCAATTCACTTAACAAGGTTTGCGCATAACCGGTCAAGCGCGATTCGGTATAACGCATGGCGGCAAAGGATTTAGGATCATCCGGCGAACCCCAGTTGCCCTGCCCGTCAACCAATGGATAACGATAAGAAAAATCCTGCGCCATCAGCACCATGGCTTCATAGCAGGCGGAATCACCGTGCGGATGATATTTACCCAACACGTCACCGACAGTTCTGGCCGATTTTTTAAACTTGGCAACCGACGTCAAACCAAGCTCAGACATCGCATAAACAATACGCCGCTGCACCGGTTTTAAGCCATCCGCAATATGCGGCAAAGCTCTGTCCAAAATCACGTACATGGAATAATCCAGGTAGGCTTTTTCAGCAAAGTCCTTTAATGGCAGTTGTTCAAAATTTTCTTGTACTTTCACTTTCACAATTACAACTCATCCTTTGGTATATCAACGTGCAATGCGCGATTCTTCTCCAGGATTTCCTGGCGTATTTTTTTTCGCATTTCTGCCGCTTCAAATAATCTTTTTTCCACTTCGGTATTTAGCTCCAGTCTTGGGACTTCAACAGGCTGCCCCTGTTCGTCGACAGCCACCATCGTAAAGTAACAGGAATTGGTGTGCCTTTTTTCATCCGTTCTTAGATTCTCGGCAACCACTTTCACGCCAATTTCCATTGATGTGCGGCCGACATAATTGACGTTGGCATAAAAAGTAACCAGCTCGCCGACATTTACATGCTTTTTAAAGAAAACCTGATCCAGCGATGCCGTTACCACATAACTTTTGGAATATTTTGCCGCACAGGCATAAGCCACCTGATCCAGCAATTTCAATAACGAGCCGCCATGCACATGGCCGGTAAAATTCGCCATGTCTGGCGTCATCAGCACCGTCATGGTTAATGATTTTTCCTGTTTACCCATTAGATTATATCCGCCAGATTCCCCTTGGTTTCCAGCCAGATTTTCCGGTCTGGCGAGCGTTTTTTTGCCAGCAGCAGATCAAGTTGCCCGGTGGTATCGTCATTTTCAGCAACCGTTAACTGAACCAGCCTGCGGGTATCCGGATTCATGGTGGTTTCCCGAAGCTGACTGGGATTCATTTCACCCAGACCTTTAAAGCGCTGCACATTGATCTGTCCTTTGAGGTTCTCGGCTTTAATTCGATCCAGAACACCTTGACGCTCGGATTCATCCAGGGCATAAAACACCCGTTTGCCGACATCAATCCGATACAAGGGAGGCATGGCGACAAAGACATGACCGGCTACAACGAGTGCATTGAAATGCTGGTAAAACAAGGCACAGATCAGGGTGGCGATGTGATTACCATCAGAATCAGCATCCGCCAAGATACACACCTTGCCGTAACGCAGGTTCTGCAAATCGGAAGAACCCGGTTCTATGCCCAGGGCGACGGCAATATCATGGACTTCCTGCGACGCCATCACCTGATTGGACTCGACTTCCCAGGTATTAAGAATCTTTCCGCGCAACGGCATGATGGCCTGGAAGTCACGTTCCCGTGCCTGTTTGGCCGAACCACCCGCCGAATCCCCTTCCACCAGGAACAGTTCGGTGCGGCCTATATCCTGCGCCGAACAGTCAGCCAGCTTGCCCGGCAATGCGGGGCCTGAGGTGATTTTTTTTCGGATGATTTTTTTATTGGAACGCAGCCGCTTTTGCGCGCTGGAAATGATGATTTCCGCGATTTTCTCGCCCTCGGCAGGGTTCTGGTTTAGCCACAGACTGAAGCTGTCTTTCGCTACGCCCGAAACAAAGGCCACGCATTCACGGGAGCTGAGCCGTTCCTTGGTTTGCCCTGAAAACTGCGGGTCTTCCAGTTTTACCGACAGCACAAAATGGCAGTTTTCCCAGACATCTTCCGGTGCGACCTTAATGCCGCGCGGCAGGATATTCCTGATGTCGCAAAATTCGCGCATCGCTTCGGTCAGACCGGCCCGCAAGCCATTGACATGGGTTCCGCCTTGCGCAGTCGGCACTAAGTTAACGTAACTTTCGGTGAGCACTTCCGCGGGATTTTCAATAGCCCAGACGATGCCCCATTCAACGGCTTCATGGTTAGCGGCCATGCTGCCCATAAAAGGCTGTTCCGGGCAATAGTCAATGTCACCAATCCTATCCAGCAAATACTCCTTGAGGCCATTCTCATAACACCAGAAATATTCTTCGTCGGTTTGATCGACTTTAAGTGAAATTTTCAAGCCGGGACATAGAACCGCCTTGGCTCGCAAGACGTGTTTCAGCTTTAAAACCGATATCTTACTGGAATCGAAGTATTTTTCATTCGGCCAGAACCGGATGGACGTTCCGGTATTATTCTTGCCGACCGTTCCGGTCTCAGCCAGTTCAGTTTGCTTTTCGCCATCGGCATATTCCATGTAATAGACTTTGCTGTTCCTCTTAACCTCTATCTCCAGTTTTGCCGACAATGCGTTAACGACAGAGACCCCCACACCATGCAGACCGCCGGAAAACTGGTAGTTTTTATTGGAAAACTTTCCGCCAGCATGCAGCTGCGTCAGAATCACCTCGACACCGGGAATGCCTTGCTCGGGATGGATATCGACCGGCATACCCCGGCCATTATCGCTGACCAGCACCGAGCCATCTTTATACAAGACCACATCAATTGCCGTAGCATGGCCTGCCATCGCCTCATCAACACTGTTATCAACGACTTCCTGCACCAGATGGTTGGGCCGGGTGGTGTCCGTGTACATGCCGGGGCGCTTTCTTACCGGCTCAAGTCCGCTTAAAACCTCAATTGCCGACGCGTTATATTCGTTACTCATACTTCCTAATCACTCACAATCCAATTTCATATATAATGTTTCGGTTTATCTATACATCGTATCATTAAAAATATTTTTATCTCATGCCGAAAAAGAAAACCACGACTTTATTCGAAGATTCACTAGCAGAACTTGAGCGGTTGGTCAGCCAACTTGAACAGGGCGATATTTCGCTGGAAGAATCATTAAAGTCGTTTGAACGCGGGGTTAATCTTACCCGTACCTGTCAAAAAGCCTTGCAGGAAGCAGAGCAGAAAGTTCAAATTCTAATTGAAAAAAACGGCACTCAAACCCTGGAGCCATTTACCGATGAGTAATGCGTTAAAAGAATATATTGATTTTTGTCAAAACCGAGTAGAAAGGGCTTTGGAAGCCCGTCTACCCAGTGAAAACATACTGCCGCAAAAACTGCACCAAGCAATGCGCTATAGTGTACTGGACGGCGGCAAACGCATGCGCCCGATGCTGACCTATTGCACTGGAAAAACACTGGGCATTGCACCGGAAGCATTGGATGGCCCGGCTTGCGCTGTTGAATTCATACACGTTTATTCTTTGATACATGATGATCTTCCGGCAATGGATGATGATGATCTCAGACGCGGCAAAGCCACCTGCCACGTGGCTTTTGATGAAGCGACCGCCATTTTAACCGGCGATGCCCTGCAAGCTTTGGCTTTTGAAATTCTGGCTAATGATCCAAGCATTACGGCAACCGCTGAAGGCCGCCTGAAAATGATCACTGCGTTGACCAAAGCCAGCGGATCTCAGGGCATGGTAGGCGGTCAGGCCATCGACCTGGAATCGGTAGGAACAAAATTGACCCTGCCTGAACTGGAAAACATGCATATCCATAAGACCGGTGCGTTGATTCGTGCCAGCGTCAATATGGCTACCCTGGCGAAA
>JAQTLI010000260.1 GCA_028714995.1 Methylobacter sp.
TTGGAGTTATCAGCACTGGCAAGATCGTTTTTACACCGGCGTCTCGCAAAAAGATTGGCTTAAATTCTATGCAGAACGCTTTTCTGCGCTGGAAGTTAACGGCACTTTCTATCGCCTGCAAAGTCCCACCACGTTTAAAAAGTGGTCCGAAGAAACCCCGCCAACATTCAGGTTCGCAATAAAGGCCAATCGCTACTTAACCCATAACAAAAAACTGCTAGATCCGGAGGCATCGATACTGATCGAGAAAAGCCACGCCGAAGCGCTGGGTGAAAAACTGGCCGTGGTTTTGTGGCAGTTGCCCGGCATGTTTAAAAAGAACTTGCCCCGGCTGCAAGGGTTTATCGACGCCTTGCAACAATGGCCCGAAGCGCGCCATAGCATAGAATTCAGGCATGCATCCTGGTTTGATGATGAAACGGCGGATAGGCTGGCTCAAGCCAATATCGCTGTTTGCCAGTCGGACGCCGAAACCTGGCCGATGTGGGATCGCGTTACTTCAGATCTGGTTTATATTCGCCTGCATGGACATGCACGAACTTATGCTTCTTCCTATAGCGTAGCCGAACTGTCCTATTGGGCTGAGCGGATAGCCCAGTGGTTAAAGGAGGGTAGGGAAGTGCATGTTTATTTCGACAATGACGCCGAATGCGCCGCGCCTTTTAATGCCTTGGCTTTGCAGGAGTTACTGGATAAGCGGGCGGTAACCGTTCAACACCGGAGCACTGGAACCTCACCCGCTGAAGAGGGGGTAAGATGACCGCACCGCAAGGATTACATAAGGAGGAATGAACGGCTACCGGGACCTATTCTATTACCTAATGCTTTCAAGAACCTTTCAGCCAAATGGGATACCACTCGTCGCACGCATATAATTTGGTAATCAGATTCAGTTATGCCTCAACCTTCGCTTTACTTCCGGATTTCTATAATTAACTTGCGCCGCTAAAAGCTGGCGGCAATTTTCGATAGAAAAATCCCAATTTTTCAGTAACCACGTAGGTTGATCTGTATCCGCAAACTAAACTCTGGTTAGGAAATTACGAATGACAGCTTTGTAGATTTTTTTTACCTAACTATTGCTCAAACTGGACGAAGTTTACGGATTTGGTTTTTTTATTTGCATACATTCTCATGTCCGCCTGCTTGATCAAGGCTTCAGGATTGTTGCCATCATCGGGAAATATGGCTATCCCGATGCTGGTATGAACAGGGATAAGTTTGCCATCTGTCAGAAGTCCATCAGACAGTGTTTGCTGAATTTTCTGGGTCATGGCTTCCAGCGATTCACGGTTTTCCACACTTTCAATCAGGATAATGAATTCGTCGCCGCTCATTCTTGCTACCGTATCATCAGCCCGAGTTGTAGAGCGTAGGCGCTCAGCCACAAATTTAAGCAATTGGTCGCCAACTTCATGTCCGCAGGTGTCATTGACCTGCTTGAAATCATTAAGATCCAGGAACATGACGGCCAAGCGCTTTTTCTGACGCTGCGACCTTGCCAGCATTTGCTTCAGACGATCCATCAGCAGCATGCGGTTAGGAAGCCCCGTTAAGGCATCATGGTTGGCGAGCTGCCACAGACGCTTTTGATTTTCGATCTGCAATACTCTATTCCGTTGATGTACTCGCAGGTACGCTACAATTAATAATGATGACATGAGCGTTAATAATGCCATCATCGCCAGCATTCCCATATTCAAATCAGACCAGCCGACCTGTCGCTTCACGATTAGGGAAAAGGGCTCTCCCATCGTAGCCAGAGATTTCTTGTACATAAAGGCGGGAAAAAGAGCAGTTTCAATCGAGCTTCGGGAGACTCCTGACATTTTCAGCAACTGGCCCTTGGGATTGTCTGGCCTAAAATCCTTGTGAAAAACAACTACCGTGCCCCCATTAAAAACCGGGAATTTCACGGGCTCTACCAGTTTGACAGCATCTATTACCATTTCCACCACCAATTCATCCTGAGTGGTGAGAGCCGGGGGCGAATTACCGCTCTGGAAAGTCAGGGAGATCGGGAAAAAAACGACATAGGCCAGATTGCCTTCAACCAGTTTGAACGGATGGCTGGCAACGGGCACACGATGCTGGAGAGATTCGTTCATGGCCTGCTTCAAAAACGGCACGCTTTCCATGTCCAGCCCAAGAACTTCTTCGGAGCCTGGCCGCATCGGCTCCATGAACACGATGGGATAGTAGGTATCCTTCTCTTCCAGTGGTAGCCATTTTCGGCCGGAATCATAGGAGAATGATCTGACGGAGAAATTAGGGATACCATTACTTCTCTTGCTGGCAACAAGCTTCGTAAGCTGACTTTTTGTAACCACTTGAATGATTTCAAGTGCAAAAATTTGAGGATTAGTTTCAATGACCTGTCTGACATAACGCGAGGCTTTGTCCGTGGCTGTGCTGCCAACGATACTAAACAGGGCCGAGAATCCTTTCAGGATGGTTTCACTGCTGACCATTTCCTTGTTGAGGTGATCAGAATAGGCATCACCGTATTGCGTCAAATCTTGTTCCACATCGCGAATATTCAGTATAACCACAATGACCGCTGCACCAAAGCAGAGGAACAGCCACAGCGTAAGGCTAATGACGTAAGTCCAGATGGAAAGTGATTTCATTGACGGCAGTGAACTTTGCATGAACCTATCCAAGAACAAGGGGGATAACACACGAAACGAAATTTTACGCACGCTAAGCCATTTTGTTCGCTGCAGACCAGCAGCAGGCTGTTTTTGCACGTTCACGTTTGACCATTTTCAGCACGGCATTATTGCTCGGATTTGGTCGCCTGACAATCTAACGCCAGACTTGACTTGCGGCCACTCGTCCCAATAAGCTTTTGAGGTCCTCAGCTAAAAGCTTTTATAGACCGTTCAAACCCCCTATTGCATCCCCAATTGCTTTATATGCAGGGCATTCCAAGGCTATCTTTTGTGTAAGCCGTTGCCAATTGAACAGTTTGATTCGTTACTGAAACAGGGGGCTTCGATGTTTGAAACTAATCGGCAGTTTTGGGTGATCGCTGCCCGTGTTCGATTTTGTTGTTACTGAGTTTTAAAAATTTCAGATCATCAGCGCGCCAGGATTTTTCGCGAAAGCTAAAATGGGATCCATCCGATTTTAGCAGCGAAAAATGACCTGGCGATTAATGCCTTCGGCTGCCCGCGTTCGTCCTCCGTCCGCCACGACACACAACTTCGCGTTGCTACGCTGTGCGCCATGGCTACCGTAATGACTTTACGCCGTGTCGGATGGTCTTGCATTTTGACTACGCTTCCGCTAACGCTACAACTTCGTCAAAACGCCCGACCGCTACGGCTACGCGGGGGTCGTCGTACACCGCTCCACTAACGTTACGCTTCCTGTACTCCTTCAATGTGGCATTGGTTTGTCGAGTTACATTCGGCAATTGCTCCATAAATCAGTAAAGCAATGGCTTTTAGGTTTATATGTGTTTGTCACGGTTATTTCCCGCTTTGCCAAATGGAAAGCAGTAACCAGATACCCCCCATAGTGGCAAATGCGTATCCCAGAAACCCGAATGCAGGTAAGCCGAATATTTCCGGCCCGCCTTTTACCGTCATAATAATGGAAGAACCGATAATGACGGCTGCGGTCACTATGCCCATGGTTAACCGGCTAATGGCATTATCAATATGATTGACATACTGATCGAGACGTCTGATGGTAATATCGACCTGAATGGCGCCTTTTCTAGTTGCGCGCAACAGTTTGCGCAGGTCTTTTGGCAAGCTGGATAAAAGGTCGGCGACGCTGACCAGGTTGTGCCATCCCCGTCTGGCGATAGCCTCCGGCCTGTAGCGTTCCATCATGAGTCTCTGGACATAGGGAGCCGCAAAAACCAGCGTATTAAATTCCGGATTGAGATGTCTGCCGAGACCGTCCAGGGTTATGTAAGTTTTGACTAACAAGGCGAGATCAGCAGGCAATATCAGTTTATGATCCATTAATATCGCCATCAGATCGCTCATCATTACGGTAAGGCTTAAATCCTTTAGCGCCAGCGAGCTATATTGATCAACAAAGGCTTCTATCTCAATGGTAAGCACTTGTTCATCGGTATAAATATTATCTGACCAGTCTTCAAGTATCTCGGCCACTTTGGTTGGAAGGTGGTTGGTCATGCCATATAACAGGCTGATAACCTGCTCCCTGCGCTCTTCAGTTAAGCGCCCAACCATACCGAAATCGATAAATGCCAGTTTGTTATCCTCCAGATAAAACACGTTGCCGGCATGCGGGTCGGCATGAAAGAAGCCGTCTTCCATGATCATTTTAATGACGGCCTGAGTGACGCGATCAGCCAGTAGTTTTCTATCCAGTCCAGCTTTGTCCACAGCCGCAAGATCCCTGCCTTGAATGCCTTGAATATACTCCTGTACATTGAGCCGTTCACAGGTCCATTGCCAATAGACGTTAGGAATTTTGATATTGATATCGTCGGCCAAATTGGCGGCTATACGTTCTGCATTTCTGCATTCGGCGGCGAGATCGAGTTCCCGGCGCAATGATTGGTTAAACTGACGGAGGACTTCTTTCGGGTGAAACCGACGAATCTCCGGTGATTCAGATTCGGCAATATCAACAATACGTTGCAAAAGGCGTAAATCGGCTTCAATGATTTTGCGCAGGCCAGGTCTGCGGATCTTTAAAATAACCTGCGTTCCGTCCTTGAGCGTAGCCTTATGAACCTGGGCAATTGAAGCCGCTGCAAGAGCTTGTCTTTCGATGTCTGAAAAAAATTCTTCAATACTGCCGCCAAGATCTTCTTCAAGTTGGGGTAGCAACTCCTCAAAGGGCATGGGAGGCGCCTGATCCTGAAGTTTTTCAAACTCGGCAATATATTGAGGTGAGAATAAATCAACACGCGTCGAAAGGATTTGTCCCAATTTAATGAAAGTAGGCCCCAAATCTTCCAGTACACGACGCACTCGCTGTGGGGTGTCGAGATTCACATAGTCTTCTGCCTGCTGCCAATGC
>JAQTLI010000261.1 GCA_028714995.1 Methylobacter sp.
CAAGATCATACGCATCCTGGTTTTATTAGCTGTTTTTGTGACAGTGGCATTTTATGCAAAGACACAAAAACTGGCGTCCAGATCATGGTCTGAACCTTTGGAAGTCGTCATTTACCGTATCAATGGCGATAACAGCAGCCTGACTGTTAATGACTACATCAATGACCTGGATGAGAGCGTATTTGCACCGATAGACCTGTTTATCCAGAAACAAAGTCAAACATATGGCCTCATAACCAGCCACCCCACGCATATAAGCTTGGGGCCTGTTATAGCCATAGCCCCGCCTGAATCACCGCTGCCCGGATCAAATTACACCTCCATAATCTGGTGGAGCCTTAAATTTCGTTATTGGGCTTATAAAAACACCCCGGATTCGGATTCCAACCTGCACCGCGTCCGTGTCTTCGCCCATTACCATGAACCGTTAGAAGGTCGGCGACTGCAACATTCGCTGGGACTCGACAAAGGCCTACTGGCCGTTGTTCATGCCTTTGCTTCGGTTGACCAGGATCAGCAAAACAGCATCGTTATTGCCCACGAATTACTGCATACCGTAGGCGCCACGGACAAATATGCCGCCGATAGCGAACCGGCTTTTCCAGCTGGTTACGCCGATCCGGCACAGTCGCCACTATACCCGCAAACCAAGGCAGAAATCATGGCGGTGCGCATTCCCCTATCAAAAACCACGTCACGCATGGCCGCCAGCTTGAATGAATGCGTCATTGGCGAATAGACGGCCAGGGAAATCAACTGGCTGCAATAACAAAGCCTACTTCAGCTTGTCCTTGAGCATCTTGTTCACTTCGCCCGGATTGGCCTTGCCTTGCATCTCTTTCATGACCTGCCCGACAAAGAAGCCGAACACCTTATCCTTACCGCTACGGTATTGCTCAACCTGATCCTGGTTATCGGCAATAATCTTGTCGATAATAGCCTCTATCGCGCCAGTATCGGTGATTTGCTTCAGGCCTTTGGCTTCAATAATTTCATCTGCCGTGGCCGTGCCCTGCCACATTTCCTCGAACACCTGTTTGGCAATTTTCCCGGAAATGGTATTGTCGGCTATGCGCACTAACAAACCGGCCAAACGCTGATGATTGACTGGCGAGCCGGTAATTTCCAGCCCTGATTTATTCAGTGCCGCCGAAAGATCACCGGTCACCCAGTTGGCGCAGATTTTGGCTTCGCAAGCAGATTCTTTAACCACAGCTTCGAAATAATCAGCCAGCTGACGGGAAGATGTCAGCACCGTAGTGCTTTCCTCGTCAAGGGCATATTGATCTTTAAAACGTTGCTTTTTAGCATCCGGCAATTCCGGCAATTCCGCTTTTATTTGAGCCTTAAACGCATCATCAATAAACACCGGCAACAAATCGGGATCGGGGAAATAACGGTAATCATTCGCCTCTTCCTTGCTGCGCATGGAGCGGGTTTCATCCTTAACGGAATCATACAGCCGCGTTTCCTGAACCACCGTACCGCCGCTTTCTATCAGGTCAATCTGCCGTTCGATTTCGTAATTGATGGCTTTTTCGATGAATTTAAACGAGTTGATATTTTTAATTTCGGCCCGTGTGCCGAATTCTTTCTGGCCTTTGGGACGCACGGATACGTTAGCATCACAGCGGAATGAGCCTTCCTGCATATTGCCGTCGCAAATGCCCAGATAACGCACCAATTCATGCAGCTTACGCATGTAGGCGACGGCTTCTTTGGCAGAACGCATATCCGGCTCGGAAACGATTTCCAGCAACGGCGTACCGGCGCGGTTCAAATCAATGCCTGTCAAACCGTGAAAATCTTCATGCAGCGATTTGCCTGCATCTTCTTCCAGATGCGCCCGAGTGATACCAATACGCTTGGCGATACCATCAACTTCGATCTCCAGATGCCCCACACCGACGATCGGCAATTCCATCTGGCTGATTTGGTAGCCTTTTGGCAAATCCGGATAAAAATAGTTCTTTCTGGCAAAAACTGAATAAGGCGCGATGTGTGCTTCTATTGCCATGCCAAAAATAACCGCCATGCGCACAGCTTCTTTATTCAATACCGGCAAAACGCCCGGCAAGCCTAAATCAACGGCACAGGCTTGAGTGTTCGGTTCCGCGCCATAGGCAGTAGACGCTGCGGAAAATATTTTTGATTTTGTAGCGAGTTGGGCGTGGATTTCCAGGCCGATTACTGTTTCCCATTGCTGACTCATCTGTTTTCTCCTTACTCAAAACCTTTGGGGGTCTGTTGATGCCAATCTGTCACCTGCTGATAGCGATGGGCAATATTCAATAGCCTGTCTTCGGCGAAATAATTGCCGATGATCTGTAGACCCACTGGCTTGCAGTCAACAAAGCCCGCAGGCACTGACATGGCGGGAACGCCGGCAAGATTAATGGCAATGGTATATATATCAGACAAATACATTTCAATCGGGTTGCCGATTTTCTCGCCTATGCCAAATGCGGTACCCGGTGTTACCGGCCCCATAATGACATCAACTTCCGATAAAGCATTTTTGAAATCTTCGCTGATCAGGCGGCGGACTTTTTGAGCTTTAAGATAATAAGCATCGTAATAGCCTGCTGATAAGGCATAAGTACCCATCAAAATGCGGCGCTTAACTTCCTTGCCAAAACCTTCGCCACGTGAGCGGGTATACAAGTCAGTCAAATCGGCCGGATTTTCACAGCGGTAACCATAACGTACGCCATCAAAGCGCGACAGGTTGGCTGAGCACTCTGCAGGTGCAATAACATAATAAGCAGGAATGGCCAGCTTAAGATTAGGCATGGAGATTTCTTTGACTTCCGCGCCCAATTTTCGATATTCATTGATAGCCGCATCAAGGATTGCAGCAACATCGCTGTTTAACCCTTCGCCAAAAAACTCTTTGGGCAAACCGATCTTCAAACCTTCAAGATCGTTATTTAGTCCGGCCAGATAATCGGGCACAGGTTGATCGACGCTGGTTGAGTCTTTTTCATCAAAACCGGCCATCGTTTGTAGCATGATGGCCGCATCCTCAGCGCTACGCGCCATGGGACCACCTTGATCCAGACTCGATGCATAGGCAATCATGCCGTATCGCGATACCCGCCCATAAGTGGGCTTCAATCCTGTAATACCGCATAGCGCTGCGGGTTGGCGTATCGAGCCACCGGTATCGGTTCCTGTCGCGCAAACCGCAAGACGCGCGGCTACAGCTGCCGCTGAACCGCCAGACGACCCGCCCGGAACAGTATTGGTATCCCAGGGGTTTTTAACCACCCCGAAATAACTGGTTTCATTCGATGAGCCCATGGCAAACTCATCCATATTGAGCTTGCCCAGCATCACGGCGCCGGCATTATTAAATTTCTCTACGACCGTTGCATCGTAAGGAGCAATAAAATTATCCAGCATTTTAGAGCCGCAAGTCGTTTTGACACCCTGCGTACAAAAAATATCTTTTTGCGCCATCGGTATGCCGGTTAATAGCTCGGCATCTCCTTTGGCAAGTCTGCCATCAGCAGCCATAGCCTCCTGCAAGGCTAAGTCTTCAGTGACAGTAATGTAAGAATTAAGTGAGCTATGCTGTTTGATCCGATCTAAAAACGACTGGGTCAACTCTACGCTTGAAAACTCACCTGAACGCAGACCCTTGGCTAAATCTGCAATTGTTTTATTATGCATTTGTGTTTATTCCCTTTACTCAATAACTTTCGGCACTAGGTAAAGTCCCGCTTCGACTTGTGGTGCAATCGCCTGAAATTTTTCGCGGTTATCCTGCTCTGTTACCACATCCGGTCTCAATCTTTGCACCTGATCCATCGGATGAGCCATAGGAATAACTCTATCGGTGTCAATATCATTCATTTGCGTCATCAAATCCAACATGCCGGACAAATCTTTTGCATAAGATTCGACATCTTGGCTATCAATTCCCAATCGCGCCAAATGCGCAATTTTCTTAACATCATCCGCCGTTAAAGACACTATTAACTCCATATTAAAGTTTAGAGATTCTATATCATTGCAATTATGATACTTTATATCTTGCTCAAATACCCACTTGATTGATAAAGTAGCACAATTTTTACTCCCCAGAGGATGCAGATAAAGATGTTCAAACGAATTCGAGGTCTTTTTTCCAACGATTTATCGATTGACTTAGGAACCGCCAATACATTGATCTATATTCCTGGCCAGGGAATTGTGCTTAATGAACCTTCAGTTGTTGCCATCAAAGAAGACAGAATTCGAGGATCAAAAACTATTGCAGCTGTCGGCATAGATGCGAAAAGAATGCTGGGGCGTACTCCCGGTAACATCACTGCAATACGCCCGTTAAAAGACGGTGTAATTGCTGACTTTGCCGTCACCGAGCGCATGTTGAGATTTTTTATCGAAAAAGTCCATAAAAGCAAACTGTTGCGACCTAGTCCGCGCATTTTAATCTGCGTCCCTTGCGGCTCAACACAGGTTGAGCGTCGCGCCATTAGAGAATCTGCAGCGATGGCTGGTGCACGCGAAGTTTTTTTGATTGAAGAGCCAATGTCTGCCGCTATTGGCGCTGGCTTGCCAGTTGATGAGGCTTGCGGATCAATGGTTCTGGATATTGGCGGCGGCACATCTGAAGTTGCAGTTATATCGATAAATGGCATAGTCTATTCATCTTCTGTTCGTATCGGTGGTGATCGTTTTGATGAAGCCATTATCAATTATGTACGCAGAAATTACGGTACATTAATTGGCGAAGCAACTGCCGAAAAAATAAAACATGAAATCGGCACCGCTTATCCCGGCAGTGAAGTCAGGGAAATAGAAGTTAAAGGCCGCAATCTTGCAGAAGGTGTGCCGCGTAGCTTTGTCTTAAACAGCAATGAGATCCTGGAAGCATTGCAGGAGCCGCTATCCGGTATTGTCGGTGCCGTAAAATTAGCGCTGGAACAAACCCCTCCAGAACTTGGATCCGATGTTGCAAATCGAGGGATATTTCTAACTGGCGGTGGCGCAT
>JAQTLI010000262.1 GCA_028714995.1 Methylobacter sp.
TGTCTCTGAATGCCAGCACACTGTCATCTTCAAAAACCACATCCGGTTTAATTTCACCAGTAACCATTTTGCAAAACAAACAATCAGCCATCGTTCACCTCTCCTAAATTTCTATGCGGCCATTAAAGGCATGTGATAACGTGCCGCTATCGGTAAATTCTAACTCGCCGCCCATCGGTACACCATGCGCAATCCTGCTGGCTTGTACTTGATGTTTTCTAGCCAACTCGCCGATAAAATAGGCTGTCGCCTCGCCTTCTACCGTTGAGTTAGTCGCCAGAATCAGTTCTTTAACATGACCTGTCACCAGCTGCTGTTCAAGCAGATCCAGGCCGAGCTCATCAGGTCCTATGCCATCCAGGGGAGATAACCGGCCATGCAGCACGAAATAGTGTCCTTTGAATACCGTTGCCTGATCTACAATCCAGACATCGGAGGGACTTTCTACGATGCAGATGATGGAGCTGTCTCTTGAGTTATCGCCACAGATTTCGCACAAACCGTCTTCAGTCAAGGTGCGGCATTGCCTGCAATGCCCAATTTCTTCAATTGAGCGCAGTAGTGTTTCGGCCAGCGTTTGTGCGCCATTGCGGTCACGCTGGAGCAGATGAAAAGCCATGCGTTGAGCGGTTTTAGGACCAACACCGGGCAAGCAGCATAAGTTCTGTATCAACTGCCCTAATAATCCTTTTTTTTGCATATTAAAAAGGCATTTGAAAACCGGGAGGCAAAGGTATTCCCGCAGTTATGCCAGACATTTTTTCTTTTTTCATTTTTGCGACTTTATTGACGGCATCATTGATAGCCGCTGCGACCAAATCTTCGAGCATATCCTTATCTTCGCCCAGCAAGGACGGATCAATGGTTACTTTTCTGGCTTCGCGTTTGCCGGTCATCAGGATGGTAACCAAGCCGCCGCCGGATTCGCCCATTACTTGCATGGCAGCCAGCTCTTCCTGTGCTTTCTTCAGGTCTTCCTGCATTTTTTGGGCTTGCTGCATGAGATTACCCAGTGCATTTTTCATGTTTTTTCTCCATTCTATTGTTTTATACAGGCTCTATCGTGCCGGGCATAATCCTGGCGCCAAAATGCTCTTTCAAAGCCTGAATATTGCTATCTGAATTAATGGCATCAACCGCCGCCTGCTGTTTGTCTTCACGCTCTTTAGTCAATTGCACCGCTGGTGTATCAATCGCCGTTTTTTCGGTATTGATGACCAGTTTCAACGGTGTACCACGATATGCCTGCAACGCCTTTTGTAGATTTTCTTCCGTGCGACTGCTGCGCAGTTGCTTATGCCCCGGATCCAATATCAATGTGCAGACTGTATCGTCAATATTTTCCAGTACGCAATTATGGGCCAGTTCTCTGGTCAAACCGTTAATCTTCATTACTGCAACCATTTCCGCCCAACTATTAGAGGGTTTTGGAACAACGGTTTCCTGAACACTTTTTTCAGCGGCGACAGCAGATTGCTTGGTTACCGCCGGGGTATAAACGGGCTGCTGTTGAGTTTTGTTAATGGCTTGAGGAGCCTGAGCCGGCTTAACCGGCGCTGATACCATGCTAACCGGCTTAAAGGTCAGCATGCGCAACATGACCATTTCAAAACCACTGCGTGGATCAGGTGCCAGATCGAGGTCTCTTTGACCTACCAGGCCTATCTGGTAATAAAGCTGTACGTCTTCAGGTGTGAACCGGGATGCCAATGCAACAACCATTTCCACATCAAACTCATGATCTACCGCGCCTGGTATTTGCTGCACCAGCGCAATACGATGCAGGACCTGTAATATCTGCTGCAGCACATCACTAAAATCCGGCGTCAAATTGGCGATTTCGTTTATTTTATCGAGTATCGCCGCCGCATCACCCTGGGACAGAGCCGTCAATATTTCTTCAACCGGTTGCTGTGCCACCGTGCCCAGCATGGCGCTGACATCTTCGGCGCTCACTTTGCCATTGCCATAAACAATGGCCTGATCCAGCAAGCTTAAGCCATCACGCATGCTGCCATCAGCGGCGCGCGATAATAATTTTAAAGCGCCAGATTCAGCCTCAATTTTTTCCTGCTGCAGGATGAATTCCATCTGGGTAAAAATCTGGCTGGGCAGCAAACGTTTGAGATTAAACTGCAAACAACGAGACAGCACAGTGACAGGGATTTTATGGGGATCGGTGGTAGCCAGCAGGAATTTTACATGAGGCGGTGGCTCTTCCAGCGTCTTCAACAAGGCATTGAAGCTGTGTCCGGACAGCATGTGTACTTCGTCAATCAGGTAGACTTTATAGCGTCCGTGATTGGGCGCGTATTGCGCGTTGTCCAACAAATCCCGGGTATCTTCTACTTTGGTACGCGATGCTGCATCCACTTCGATCAAATCCAGAAACCGTCCTTCATCCAGATCCCGGCACACACTGCATACCCCGCAAGGATTAAAATCCTGGAGATTTTCGCAATTGATGGCTTTGGCTAGAATTCTGGCAATGGTGGTTTTGCCTACGCCGCGCGTTCCGGTAAATAAATAGGCGTGATGAAGTCGATCATGTTGCAAAGCGTTCATTAACGATTTGACTACATGCTCTTGTCCGACAACTTCTGTGAAATTATGGGGACGCCATTTTCTGGCGAGAACCTGATAATTCATTGCAGGCTCGAAAGATAGTAAAGATAATAAGTGGGCGGTAATCGTGCCAGCCACATCCCGGCACACGAGTTTGCTGCTACCGTTGCTCCCTTCCGGGCCTGGCGGGGTTTACAGCGTATCGTTGCGGGAGGACCGACACGATCACCATTATACATCAGCCGTACTGGCTAAAGGACGGCTATTATGACTGAATCGGTTTAATAACACAAGTCAAAATGATTGTTGTTTTGCAAATTGATGCACATAAGAGTATCTGATTGCATCTTATCACGGCCAAATAATCACCGCTGTCCTAAGCCGATTCTTCCCAAAGCTGGACATCCGGTCAAAATCCTCGCAGGCAATGGGAATAAACTGGCAATCGAGTTCGCTTTGACGCCCTTCCTCGGGATCCGGATCATGCATGTACAGGCAGTCATCGTCGAAGCCGCTCATCACCACCCAGTGCGGGGCTTTTTTTCTATCCATCCGAAAGGTGCTGATCAGGATCAACGGTATCGCCCCGGACTTGAAGGCACTGATCAGATCATTTTGGGTAATGTTGGCATAATGCACTTTGATGCCCTCCTCTTGTGCCTGACGCTTGAAGCCGTTATCAACCAATTCCACGACCTGCTTTTTTTTCTCATCCCGAACACCGTCTATAAACAATGTACCTGTTTGGCTGACCCAGACTTCAACCTTAAACTGTCGCCGTTTTGCCGCCAGCGCCAGACCTATCGGGTGGCAACCGCCATGTCCCGAGGTCATGAAAATGGTTGTTGCTTCGCGCCACAGATTGATCTCTTCTTCCTGCGATGGCTGATACGACCTGTCGAGTCCATGCATAGCCATCATCAGAGATGCGGGGCCGCAGGTAAACGGCGTGGTTTGTCTTAACCAGTGTACCGACCGGTGTTGCAAGGTATCGCGATAACGGCGGATACGTTTCTGATAACGCAATGCATCTTTGTGGTCTTCATAGTAATCGCGGTATATGCCGAATTTCTGGTAGCCCAACGTTTGGTAAAGCTTGATCGCCGGAGTATTATCAACGCTGACTTCAAGGCGCAAATACAACCTGCCGGCATCATTGGCAGCCTGTTCCCCAGCCAACATCAGCAATTTGGCGATGCCTGTACCTCTTTGCGAAGGCGCAACGGCAAGCGAATAAACCCTGGCTAGCCGGGTGCCGGGATGATAAATAATAAGGACATAGCCAACGACCGCCATGGATGGTGGCCGAGACAGCTCCGGGCTGTCCTCGGCATTTCCTCCATCCATGGAGGTCAGAAGTGTCGAACCGGTGCGACCGATCTCATTTACTTGCTCTGCAACAAGCAGGGCGCGGTGTTCAGTGGTTATCCAGTGCTTGAAACTGCGCCGACTTAATTGGTCGGTGTCGAAACAGGTTTTTTCAAGCTCTACCAGCTGATCAAGATCAGTTAACAGGGCGGGGCGGATTAAAATACTCAAGACGATACTCCCCGCAAGGCTTGCGCAATGACCTGTCTGGCGCGGAACAACACCATTTCCCGCCAGGCCCGATCTTCGGGGCAAAAATGGCCGCGCATGACTTTGCTGTGTTCCAGACGGTCTTGTTCGCTATCGGGCTGCGCCCACAGCTGATGATCGCGCAATAATATTTCAAACAACTGATCGGTACTGAACGTACCGAATTCCAGTGTGACGTAACAACTACGCTCATTCATGATGTCATGCCAGGCATAATCGAGCAAACCTGTTTTTGGCACCGAACTTGATGTGCCCAATAAAGGCAAGGCAACTGAGTCTCCGTACCAGTGACGGGCTGCAAATGTTCCCTCGCTATTTGGATCATGGTCGCAAATAATTTCACCATAACCGTATGACCCTAAACCCGTATGCACATCGATGACCGCCAAATCCCGTTCATGCAGATTATATTTACATATAAGATCTTCAGTAACCAGCCTGCCGTGCGCTGGCGCTTTGCCACCATAAAACGGCCCGGCAGGATCACTATACTGTCCACCACTGATGGCTTTTTCCAGTGCTGCACGGCCATGCTGCCGTTCAAATTCAGCAAGTCTATGTTTTCTTTGCATTGCATCCGGCCAATAAAACGTCTCCCGAAGCAATTCATAGTCTTTATTTTCAGGCAACGGCCTGGAAAAATCGACAATATTGCGATTAAGGTCAACGCCGTCCGCATCACAACGCCGCTGCCAGGCATAACCCCAAGGTGTTAAGGCATGTATCATCAATACTGCCGTATTGGCAGGAATTACGACCTGACCCGCGGCAATCAGGCGTAGAAGGTCAATCTGCACGGCAGTCCCGGCAAAGCATTCAATGCCATGTGTTCCGCCAATCAGAACC
>JAQTLI010000263.1 GCA_028714995.1 Methylobacter sp.
CTAAGACTGGAATCCTGGCCGGATTAGCTGGTGGCGCTAAGAAGCCACCCTGAACAGGGTTTTAATATCCGGCTGATTTCTTTTGACAGCCGCCACTGGAAAACCGAACTGGAACGCTGGCTGACGGAACAAGGCGAGGTTCCGCATTCCGAAACCCTGTTTAACAAGACCATCGAGATATTGCCGGAAACCGCATTTTATCTGCATCTAAACGATGTCGAGCGGATTGCGGGCTGGTTGCAAATGTGGGCGGGCGTACTGGTTAAAAAAGACCTGCCCGCCGTACCGGTTTTGCGTTATCAGTCGAAACTCAATAAAGATTTGTTGTTGATGGCTTCCGGCGGCTCGGTGGCGTTGCTGATTTGTGCAGGCCATTTAAGCTGGCATTTGTATCAGGCCAATCATTTCACGATTGAGTTCGAAGCCTTGCAAAAGGTCGAAACATCAATGACTACTCTGCGTAAGACGATAACTGATGCTCAGGCAAAACGCGAAAAGTTAAAGACAAAAATCGACAAGCTGAAAGTCGATTCCGAGACTTTGCCGAAACTGATTAAAGGCATACAACACCGGCCTGCTCAATTACTGGAAACGTTAGCCAGAGGCCGGCCTGAAAGCCTGCTGGTGGAGACTATTGCTGTTGACAAGGATGAGGTCAAAATTAGCGGCATCAGTCTGGATGCAACTTCGGCCAATGAACTGTCAACTTATCTGGAGAAACAACTGTCCGCACTGGGCTGGTCTGTCATCGCGCCCACTAAAAAGAATCTGGAATTGTTTGATGGCGGTGGGCCGTGGGACTTTGAGATCAAACTGCTTGATCTGGGCGCGGATGGGTTTAATAAAAAGTCCCAAGATGAACATTAATCACAAACTGCGTATCTGAACATCAATGACCCCCGAACAAAAACGTGAACAATGGCTTAAACGCATCCTGCCGGCACTGGGTGTGCTGGTGGTTTATTTTGTGATTTTCAGCGGTTTCGTGACCGAGAAATCCAAAAAAGCCGAGGAGCAATATAGAGGACTGGTACAAAAAGGTATTGATGTGTCGGCTTTGTCGAGCATTGAACAGCAGCAACGCGTAATAGGGGAGGAAGTCGCCAAACTGGAACAGGAAGATAAAGCCATCCACGACGCTTTAGCGGCTAACAGTGGTTTTTTATCGCACTCAGGATCGTCCAATGACGCGATTGAACGGATCTCGGTTATTTTGGCGAACAACAATTTGCAGGTGCTGGACGAAAAACGCAACGATAAACCCAGCAAAGATGCTTTACCCAGGTCGTTGCGCGATACCCACAGCTGGGTCAAAGACATTTTATCGGCGGAGCCGGTGACTCCAGGTACCCCTGCTGCTGCACCTGCCGTAACAAAACCTGTCGTGGCACCTGCCGGTACAAATAAGGATGACAAGGATCTGAATATCTGGACGATCCGTTATGTCGGCAGTTATCTGGACAATTACCGGGCGCTGTCATCACTGATGGACAGTGATACCAAGGCGTTACCGGTATCGCTGACGATGCAGGCAAACAAATCAAACCCGGGTAAACAAGAATGGCTGCTGACCTTATGGTTGTAGATTTGATGGTTATTCCGGCGGGAATTAATCAAGAGTGCGTTAACTTCAAGTTAAAACCGATATGACATACCCATCGACACCGCCACAAAACGAGCTGTTCGCATCCGAGCTCCGCGACAAGCCCCGTGAGCCTGTCAGCGGCTGGAGCGCAACGGTGTTTTGGGAAAACAGCCTTGCCATCAGCAGTGCCGGGATTGAAGACTGTTCCGCGGGCGGCGCGGTTCTGATAATTGCCGGTCACTCAGGACATATTGACAACGATGTCAGGATTACTATCGGCATTGAAGCAAACCACCGGCGTTTTACCCGGCAAGCTAAAGTCCGCTGGGTACAAGCAGAGGGAAATGGTGTTCGTTTTGGCGTGGAATATATTGATCACGTCGGCTTCGATCCCGCGACCCATTTTCTGGCTATTGAGTCATTGCGTATTGATCCTGCCTGCGCCTTAAAGATACCGGCCAACATTGCCCTCAGGCAAAAAGTCCTGCCATTTATTGAAATGGACGGCATCGTCCACGTCGTTTGTCTGAACATTGAAAACCATGCAGTCATCACGGTACTGGAGCGGCTATTAAAAAAACCGGTCCGGTTATGGGCCGGTGATTCCGCGCAGCTCGACTTGAAACTCAAACAGGTTTACGGCGACAGTCGGCAAGTTATTAAAGCTATACCGGCACCCGCTTCAGGACAGGTGACACAAATCGCCAATGCGGTTAATACCGGTGACGAGCTGTTGTATGCCGCTTATATGCGCCAGGCTTCGGATATTCATATTGATCCCGGTTTTAATGGCGCAACCATTCGCTTTCGGGTGGATGGCCAGTTGGAACACTACAGCCAGATTAACTCACACATTTTTATCGAGCTGGTCAGCCGGCTTAAGGTCATGGCTTACCTGGATATCGCTGAAAAACGGTCACCCCAGGACGGCCGGTTTTCGCATCAGTTTGTTTCCGGGGAACGGCGGGTTGACGTGCGGGTTGCGACCCTGCCGACCAAATACGGCGAACGCATCACCATGCGTTTGCTGGCCGTGCAAACGGACTCCCTGACGCTGGAACACCTGGGTTTTGAGCCTGCGCATAAGCAGATGATTGAGGGTTTTTTGCGCCGCATTCAGGGCTTGATGATCATGACAGGGCCTACGGGCAGCGGCAAAACAACCACCTTGTATGCCGCTATCCGCATGCTGCTGGAAGAGCGCAAGGTCAATATCATCACCATTGAAGATCCCATCGAATATGAAATTAACGGTATTGCCCAATGTGAGGTGGATTCTGCCGACAAGGTTAGTTTTGGCTCAGCGTTGCGCAGTATTTTGCGCCATGATCCCGATGTGGTGATGATCGGGGAGATCAGGGATAAGGAAACCGCCGATATCGCCATTAAGGCGGCGCTGACCGGTCACATGGTGCTGGGAACATTGCATACCAATTCCGCTGCGGCAACGATTACCCGTTTAACCGATATGGGCGTTGAACCCTATTTGGTGGCCGCAGCGCTGCGACTTACCGTTGCCCAGCGTTTATTGCGCCGTTTGTGCGTACATTGCCGCATTCCCCGCCCTTTGACAGAGTTGGAAGCCATTTCAATTAACCGTTCTGAATTGGCCGGACACATCATTCACGATCCATCCGGCTGCATTTATTGCGGTGGCAAAGGTTATTCGGGACGTATCGGGCTTTATGAACTACTGGAGTTGCGCGAGGACTGGGCGCGTGCTGTTGCCGAGGGCGAAGGCGAGAGCGATCTGGTCATCAAAATGCGCAACTCCGGGGTTAAGAGTTTATTGGACGATGCCGTCGATAAATTACTGGGCGGCATCACTTCAGTATATGAGGTGATGCAGATTGCATCATCCTGGTAAGCGATGATGGTTTTTGCATCAATTTTTCATCCAATATTTTTGCCTGACGGCATCACATCAGCAACACACTAATGCCCCTATTTACCTACATAGCACGTGACCGTAGCGGCCAGCAACGTGTTGACGCAATTAAGAGCGCAACGCGGGAATCGGCGATTCTTGCGTTGCGCTCTCAAGGCCTGTTGCCGCTTAAAATTGAAGAGCTTAAACAAGGCGGAGCTGCGGATAAAAAAATCAGCCTGAATCCTATGGCCTACCGTTCATTCAGTTCAACTGATATAGAGCAGGAATTCCACCAGATAGCGGTCATGTTGCGCAGCGGCATCAGTTTGCTCGATGCGTTGAATTTAATCCTTAAGCATTGCAGGATTGGCGCCAGGCCAACCTGGGAACGATTGGCAAAACGCATTCAGCAAGGCAGCTCTTTCACCGATGCATTAACCGAACATAAAGCCTTTAGTGAATTTACCATCCAGTTGATCCGGGTGGGCGAACAAACCGGTAACCTAAGCACCGTCATGGATGAGGCAGCAAAGGAAGTAAAAGCCAGCCGTCAATTAAAAAAACAAATCATAACCGCCTTAAGATCCCCCGCCTTTTCCTTATTGATGGCTATAGGCATCATCATTTTTATGATGACGGGGCTTATTCCCGAGATTAAAAAATTGCTGACAATAATGGGCAAGCCCATGCCGCCGGTAACCAAAGCCTTGATTGATACGTCCGATTGGGTGCTGGCCAACGGATTGATGATATCGGTTTTGGCGATTGCAGCCGTGGTTGCTTTCATTGTGTTTTACAACTGGTCGCCCAGCCGCCTATGGATAGACAAGTACGCACTGAAAATACCGGTGGTTGGCTATGTGCTGCGTTTATCTGGCACGGTTTTATTTTGCAGGTCCATGGGTTTATTGCTGCGAAGCGGCGTGGTCATGGTCGATGCCTTGACAACCATTGAAAAATTGCACGTTAACAAATACATGGCCAGCTGTATCAGTTCTGCCCGCAATCAGATTATTCAAGGTTCCTCACTGGCTGAGCAGATGGAAATCGAATCGGGTTACATGCCGCTGGTATTGCAGATGACGAGAGTGGGGGAGAACTCGGGAACGTTGGATCAAATCCTGACTGAAATGACCGAATATCACGATGAATTATTGCGACAAGCCATCGCCACACTTACCGGCATGATTGCACCGGCGATGACCATATTTGTCGGCGGCGTGATTGGCTTTGTCTATGCCGCCTTTTTAGTCGCCATGTTTGCAGCCGCAGGAGGGAGTCCGAAATGAAGTTGCAACAATTGACACTGGCGATACTACTGTCCCTGTCGTACGGTCAGTTGCTGTCTGCCGAACCACAGGAAGCTTCGCCGTCTGTTGAATTGGCATCGGAGACCATCAATAAAGCAGCCGAAGCATTAAACGATCCGACGGCTATGACCGAAAAACTGGAGCAGAGATTTTCCAGCGTATTAAGGCCGACAGACAACAGCGTGACGCCGCCTCCCGTTACCAGCGCAAACAAAGGCGATCT
>JAQTLI010000264.1 GCA_028714995.1 Methylobacter sp.
AGCAAAAGAAGCACGGGCAAAGGCTGGTAGTTTCAAATAGCCAGAAGCGGCGTCTAAAGTGGGCGGTTATTTAAACCCACCTAAGCCGCTATGCTTAGGCAGGAAAACTTGCCTACGAAATCAAAGTGCTAAAAATGGTGATCTTTCCCCGATTTTACGGAAACACGGCTCAGAGGGGTACTCTCTAATCTCGATGTGTCCAAAATGAAATCCAAGAAAGAAGAAAGCATCCAATCAGCACATAAAAAAATCCCTTGCAGGGGGGCAACCTTATCGATCATCCCCATTGGGATTTACGGACATTGAAATTACGCCCCTTTATTTTGCCATTTCTCAAGCAAGCCAGGGCCTTGTCAACACTTTCGCGCTTGATAGCCACGTAGGCATGGGCATCAAAAATATCAATTTTTCCCACTTCACTGCCCACAATCCCTGCATCACCTGTTAACGCACCCAGTATATCTCCCGGACGCACTTTATTCTTGCGACCGCCATCAATCCACAGGGTCACCATAGGCGGTTCAAATCGCTGCTCATAGCCCATTTGAAAGGGTGCTACTTCGTCCCATTTCACGGGTATATTTTGATATTCCTCAATGGCTTTAACCCGGTTCAATTCCTGCTCCGTGCATAAACTGAGTGCCAGGCCTTTTTTACCTGCGCGACCGGTACGGCCAATCCGGTGTACGTAAATTTCAGGATCCCAGGGCAATTCATAATTAATCACCGCCTGCATATCCTTAATATCCAAGCCACGCGCAGCTACATCGGTCGCCACCAGAACTGAACAGCTCTTATTGGCAAAACGCACTAACACTTGATCCCTATGCTTTTGTTCCAGATCGCCATGTAACGCCTGAACCGAAAAGCCGCTGTTTTCAAGCGAACTCGCCACATCCTGACAATCCCTTTTGGTATTACAAAATACCACAGCTGATTCAGGCCGATAGTAGGATAAAAGGTAACCCAGCGCGCTTGCCCTCTTCGACTTTTCTACCTGATAAAAACGCTGCTCAATATCACTGTCGTGATGACTGGTTTCGATACTGACGGAAACCGGCTTAAATTGAAACTTCTGACTCATCTCACGAATGGGATCGGCATAAGTCGCTGAAAACAGCAATGTTTGCCGGTGCGTCGGCGCATATGAAATTACGTCAGTAATGGCCTCTTCAAAGCCCATATCCAGCATCCGGTCTGCCTCATCCAGCACCAAAACTTTTAGATTGCTCAAACGTAAACTGCGCTTACGCAGATGTTCCTGTAACCGCCCCGGCGTGCCGACAACCACATGAACGCCATGCTCCAGGGAACCCAGCTGCGGCCCGAAAGGCACGCCGCCGCACAAGGTCAATACCTTAATGTTTTGCGTAAACCTCGCTAACCGCCGAATCTCCTTGCAGACCTGATCGGCAAGCTCCCGGGTTGGGCAAACAACCATCGCCTGAACCCTGAAACTGTTCAAATCCAGTTTGGATAACAGACCTATGCCAAAAGCAGCCGTTTTGCCACTGCCTGTTTTAGCCTGAGCAATCACATCCCTGCCTTCAAGAATATGCGGCAGACTCTCCGCCTGAATGGGGGTTAAATGGGTATAACCCAGGGATTCAATGTTTTCAAGCAGGGCGGGTTTTAAAGCTAGGGATGAAAATTTTGCAGTGTTCACAGGGACTCTTTATATTGCATGAATGACGGCGAAGTGCCGTAATTCGAATGGTAATGATACCAGATACCGACACATTAAGCCGGACGATTGGTTATTCGGTATTGAAGGGAGCGATACTGAAGATTAATGTTCCCAAACTAAAGTATGGGAACGAAAGACAATAATTATCTTAATGATGCCAGGCTAGCTCGACACATCAATAAACCCATGCAGACCACGCTTGGATTTAACAGCCAGCCAGTCTCTCAACTGTTTTAACTCTTCCGTTTCTTCCAAGGCATCCAGGCTTTGTTTGTTTTTTAATAAACGGAAAGCCGATTGCAGCACGTTATAGCGCTCTCCGGTAATACCGGCGCGTCTCAAACCTACGGTGTTTAACTTATAATGCCGGGCAGGTCGTCCGCCAATCAGCATAAAAGGGATGACATCCATATTAAGACCGGTAGTACCCTGCACTATCGCAAATGAGCCGATTCTGCAAAACTGGTGTGCAACCACACCCCCACCCATGAAAACCTTATCGCCCACTTCAACATGCCCGCCGATGGCAACATTATTGGCAAATATGGTGTTATTACCGACCGTACAATCATGCGCGACATGGCTGTTGTTCATAAAGAAACAGCCTGAACCGATGCGCGTCTCGGCATTTTCTTTGGAGGCTCGGTGCGCCGTGAAGCCTTCCCTGAAAACGTTATTGTCACCACAAACAAGCCAGGAAACCGTTTCAGGCTTGAAACCGGTATCTTGCGGCAATCCACCCAACACCGCATGTGGATGTAAAATATTTCCGTTCCCCATTTTCACACGACTGTGTACCACGGCATGGGCGCCAACCTGGCAGTTAGCGCCCATTTGAGCGCCTGTCTCAATAACGGCAAAAGGCCCTACCGTAACGTTGTCTCCCAGTGATACATCCGGCGCTATGTAGGCTGTCGGGTGAATATTTCGTGTCATCTTAACTTATCCTCTTGGATGATATTTTGAGTGTAATTCTTTTAATCTTTCGCGGGCAATATGGGTATAGATTTGTGTGGTCGATAAATCCGAATGTCCCAGCAATAACTGTACTACGCGTAAATCCGCGCCATGATTTAACAAATGCGTAGCGAAAGCATGTCTTAAGGTATGCGGTGACAGCTCTTTGTTGATTCCGGCTTTTTTTGCATGACGTTTGATAATATGCCAAAAAGCCTGTCTTGTCATGCTGTCGCCCCGGTTGGTGACAAACAGAAAATCGCATTGCCGTTCGCCAAGAATGTCCTTTCTGGCCTGACTCATATAGCTCTCCAGCCAGCTCATAGCTTCTTCACCGACCGGTACCAATCGCTCTTTGTTGCCTTTTCCGATAATTCTGACCACGCCTTGTCGAAAGCTGATCTGTTCAAACTTTAAATTTACCAACTCCGACACTCTAAGCCCAGTGGCATAAAGCATTTCCAGCATGGTTCTGTCCCTGAATCCCAGCGGGCTAGTGACTTCAGGCGCATCCAGCAACAACTCGACGTCTTTTTCAGAAAGCGATGCCGGCAAGGGCCGGCCAATATGCGGCGCCTCTATCAGCGCCGTCGGATCTACCGTTATACTATTTTCTCTGACGTAATAGCCATAAAACCGTCGAAGACTGGACAGGATACGCGCCGAAGACCTGTTGCCTATACCTTCTTTATATCGGCTGGCCAGAAATCCTGACAGGTCTCCACCATCAACTTCCAGCATGGACCTACCCGTCAACCACTTGGCAAAAATCCTCAAATCACTGCCATAGGCCGAAAGCGTATTCTCGCTCAGTCCCTGTTCTACCCATACCGCATCCAGAAACTGGTCTATCAAAGCCGCCGCATTCATTTTTTATGGGCCGCCTCAAATTCCAGCAACTTATATTTTATCGCCATCAAATCGCCCTCTGTTTGACCACAATAGCCGCCCATGCCGGAAACAGAAACAACCCGGTGGCAGGGGATAAATAAGGCAAATGGATTATCCCTACACGCATTTCCGACGGCTCGCGCAGACGAGCCTATTTTCCTGGCTAGCTCAGAATAAGTCACTATTTCTCCAAAGGGTATTTGACAAAGTTCAGACCAAACCCGGTTCCTGTAAACACTGCCTTGTTTTAGCAACTTAATATTAATGGGCTGATTTGTGTCCAACCAATATCGGTTCATTTGTTGCTGTATTTCATGCTCACGGCTCTGGTCCAAGCTATCATCCAGCTCCCAATCTGTTTTACTGATTACGCCCTGCTGGCTATAGATAGCTAGCAGTCCTGCCGGAGTTTGTATCTTTATTACTTCCTCGATTCCCGAGCAGCTTTCTACCCACTGAATGACGAATGGCATTAAATGAATCCTGAATGATTTAAATTATTCGGTAAAAAAGAAACCAACCATGAAATCTACAGTTTTAGGTTTAAATGTGCAACCAAGCCAAATAATTATCCATAAAAAAAGGCAGCTCAAAGCTGCCTTTTTTATTCCGTGTAAAAAAGCTTGATTAAAGTTTTTCTTTAATACGAGCCGCTTTACCAGTCAGGTCACGCAAATAATACAATTTTGCACGACGCACATCACCGCGACGTTTAACATTGATCTCGCTAATGATAGGGCTGTGAGTTTGAAAAACACGCTCAACACCTGTACCGTGAGAAATTTTTCTTACTGTGAAAGCAGAGTTTAACCCGCGATTACGTTTTGCAATCACTATGCCTTCGAAAGCCTGAATTCTTTCACGCTCGCCTTCTTTTACTTTAACCTGTACAACAACCGTGTCACCTGGACCAAAGTCAGGAATCTGTCTTAGTTGTTCTGCTTCCAATTCATCAATAATATTGCTCATTACCACACCCTATTTAACATCAACTTCAATTTTAAATTGTTTTAGCAGGTTTTCCTGCTCTGCACTCAAATGCTTTTTTTTCAACAAATCAGGCCGCCTCTGCCAGGTTCGTCCCAAAGCCTGCTTCATTCGCCAGCGGTCTATATCTGCATGATTGCCGCCCAATAAAACCTCCGGCACCGAACGCCCTTCAATCTGTTCAGGCCTGGTAAAGTGTGGACAATCCAGTAAACCATCACTGTGAGAATCCTGCCGGGCAGAATCCTCATCACCGAGTACTCCCGGTAATAAACGCGTCACTGCATCTATAACAATCAGCGCAGCGAGTTCACCGCCACTGATAACATAGTCACCGATTGACCATTCATCATCACAATCCAACTCTACAAAGCGTTCATCAATTCCTTCATAACGCCCTGCAACTAAAATCAATTGCGATACTTCACAAGCCTCTGCTAA
>JAQTLI010000265.1 GCA_028714995.1 Methylobacter sp.
AGCGGTACTATGCACGATTAGTTCAATATTTTTTTCATCAGCCTGAAGATTGAAAATATCAATAATATTGTTTAACAAGGAGTCAAAATCAAACGTCTTAAAGTGCAGTTTTATTTTACTGGATTCAATTGAAGCAATATCCAGTAGATCGGTAATGAGCGTTAAGAGGTTATCACCGCATTGTTTGATAATATCGATTTGTTTTTTATCTTCTGCGGACATTGTTGATTTTTTTTGCAACAATCCAGTAAACCCTAAAATTCCATTTAAAGGGGTGCGTAATTCATGGCTGAGATTGGCCAGAAACTGATTTTTCGCTTTGCTGGCGGCTTCCGCTGCATTTTTTGCCTGCATAATTTCAGTGATGTCGGTAAGTATGCAGTGAGTGCGCAAAAAATTCCCCATGCTATCTCGGGCAATATGTTTATTTACACTCAGCAGGCGTTGGGTGCCGTTTTTACAGACAAACTCGAACTGAATGCCATCGAGAGGGCCCTCTTTTTGGATGCATTCTAATGCATTATTTAGTGTTTTTAGTGAGTCTTCAGTGATGAAGTCGCCGATAAAACGACCAATGACTTCATTCCGGTTGTAGCCAAGCAGCGACAACCACGTTTCGTTTACATCAAGAATATTGGCGTTAATACTCAGTGACTGGTAGGCCAACGGTGCTTTTTCATACAAATTACGAAAGCGGCTTTCGCTTTCGCGCAAAGCATCTTCGATATTCTTTTGCTCAGTGACATCGGCATGTGTACCGCACATTCGAATAGGCTGTCCATCCTGATCGCGTTGGACAATTCTTGCGCGATCCAGTATCCATTTATAAGTTTCATTTTTGGTTTTCATGCGGTAGGTGAGTTCGTGTAGCGGTGTCCGTCCTTCAAGGTGATCCGTTATTGACTTCCATGCGTTGCACTGGTCGTCAGGATGAATAAAATCCGCCCATTGATGTTTGGTCGATTCTATTTCATCAAGGGTATAACCCAGTATTCCAGCCCATAGATGGCTTCGTTTTACTACGTTTGTAGTGAGGTTCCAATCCCAAAAGCCCAGCTGACTGCCTTCCAGCACGAACCGTAGTTGTTCTTCACTTTCTCTCAGGGTATTTTCCACTTGCTTGCTCTCGGTGATGTCTTCTATCATCGATGTCACATAATTGACAGAACCATCTTGTTTACGGACGCATTGCACAACCAGTCTGGTAGGGATAATTTTCCCGCTTCGACTGATAAATCGTTTTTCCAAGGCATACCGATCAATTTCATTGCCAAGTAACCGTTCAAATTGTTTAATATCTGCAGCCAGGTCTTCAGGATAAGTGAGCTGGGCCCAAGTCATGTCTCGTAATTCCGGTTCTGAATATTCCAGCATTTTACAGAGGTAATCGTTGATACGAATCCAGCCCTTTTCTGGAGAGGTAATCGCCAAACCGATCAGATCCAGGTCGTAGAAAGAGCGCAACCGATCCTCGCTTTCGCGCAGAGCCTCTCCTTCTTTTTTGCGTGCGGTAATGTCTTCGATCATGCACAGGTGACGCGGATGCGCTTTATCCTCAGTCTCCACCGAAGCAATGGTCATTTTGATCCAGACAACAGAGCCATCGGGATGAAGATAACGTTTTTGCATCTGGAAGTCGTTGATTTTTCCGGTATTCAACAGTGCTATATTATTCAAACCTTCCTGCACATCATCAGGATGGGTGATGCTCATCCAGTTGATGGTAGGAATTTCTTCCAATGTTCTGCCAACAATCTTGGCAAACATGGGATTCGCTGTATAGAAATACCCCGACAGTGAATCAACTAAAGCAATGCCCAAAGGTGCTTGATTGAATATGATTTTGAAGCGTTCTTCGCTACTTTGTAAGGCATTCTCGGTCTGCTTTCGTTTAATCACCAGCAGAACTAGATTGGCATAGCGTCCAATCAGGGCGAGCTCGTTATCTGATGGTCGCGATGGCTGTTGATGGTAGATGCTGAACGTGCCAAGAACTTCTCCAGCACTATTTTTAATAGGTTGTGACCAGCAGGCCTGTACACCTGCTTGACGGGCGAGATCACGGAGTGATTCCCAGTAGGGATGTTGTTGTATATCTTCAACAATTACGCGTTCACCAAGGTATGCCGCAGTGCCGCAAGAACCGATGCCAGAACCAATCGCCAGGCCATCTATGGCGTGATTGTAAAAATCCGGCAGGCTGGGCGCAGCAATATGCTGAAGATGTTGTTTGTCATCATTCAGTAGCAAAATTGAGCACAGCATACCGGGATGTAGCGTTTCAATTTGACGCAGTAATTCATCCAATATTGCGTGTAAAGGAACACCTTGATTGATTTGCCGGAGAATTCGGTTATGTAATTCCAGTTCGCTGGTGCGATTGCTCAGTTCGGCTGCTATAGCAATGCGTTGACGATTTTCACGTTTTACCGATCGATAGGCTGCGTAGAGAATTAGTGCAATAAGGCTGGTGATTAAGGCAAAGACTGCAGAAATCTTTGAGTATTTCATCAGAATTTTTCTGTCGGCCACTGGATCCGGGTCGTAAATAAAGCCTTGCAGTAAGCGGTCATTTTCAACCATGCCTGCTTCGATAAACGTTTCAGCCATGTGCTGCCAACGCCAGGGATTCATGTGCCCCATTTCCATCAAGTCAGGAAATATGAGGGTTTGCATGGCCTCAGCTTCAAACTCAAGATGTGCTCTCTGTTTCGGAACGTGATACTTGTTGATCAACAGGTCAATGATTTCCTGTGGGTGTCCCATTGCGTAACGCCAGCCTTCAAGACTGGCTTCACGAAATGCTTTCACTCGTTCAGGGTGTCGCTTGATCTCTTCTTCGGAAGTGAACAGGATGTCGCTGTAGAAATCTACTCCGTAGTTGCGCGGGTTAAGCACCGTATATTCAATGCCTTGTTGCTTGAGGAAATACGGTTCATTACTGATGTAGGAGTTGAATGCAGCGACTTTGCCGTCTACCAGGTCCTGAATTTCATAACTACTTGGTATGATCTGAATGCGGCTAATATCAATGCCTTCGTTGTTAAACATGGCAACAAAATCGGCGTCAAGCGCTTTATTCACCATCATCACTTTTTTGCCGATTAAATCCTCGGGTGAAAGGATGCCGGCATCTTTGCGCGCCAGTAATATCGAAGGGGAATGCTGATAGATCGAAGCCAGTGCAACCAGCGGTGCGCCGCGCAAACGTTCCAGCAGCAACTCGCTATTTGCCTCGCCGTATTGGGCATGACCTTGCAGCACTTCCTGTACAGGAGTTTTCCCGGGAGCGCCTTCGTGGAGGATGACTTCAAGACCGGCTTTCCGGTAATAGCCTTTTTCAATAGCGGCATAGTAGCCGGCGAATTGGAATTGATGATGCCAGCGTAGCTGTAAATGAATGGGTTCTGCGGATACAGAATTTGCATCGGCGGTTGCCGCGCCAGTTCCCGTCTGGCTTACGGCATTCACACCATCCATGGCGATCGACGAATCTACTTCCGGCAGGTTTCCGGCATATACACCATCCATGGTGATAACTCCGATTAAAGCCAGGTATTTTGCTGTGCGGATAATTGAAAGGCTAATGGTCATTTAAGTAGTATCAGCATGCTCTATAGCTTGTTTAATGAGAGCAACGGAATGTTTATTTAGTTGCGCTGTTCTGTTGTACTGCATACATAATGCACCTCTGAAGCCCAGATAATCAGGCTGGTAGGGCATTAGTTCAGGAATATCTTCCAGTCTGAGCGAACCGGCCAGTCCGCAGATCAATTGATGGGCCTTGGCTAAGCTGACAAATTGCGCTATGTCGGTCTTTGCCATGACCTGAGTTAAGGAGCCGTTGTTTTTGTTCATGGTATCGAGCATTACGCCTTTGAAGCCGGCGTTTTTCAAAGAGGCTATGATGCTAAGATCAGGTTGCGCATCGGCGAATAATACCGCGATCAAGGCAAGATTTGATGGTGTGTGTGCCGGAAACCTGCCGGAAGCTGGTTCGGCGTGCGTTAATGCTGATAATTTTTCCACGGTACCCAGCCGGTCACCGTCAGGGAAGAAGCCGATTTTTATATAATCGACGCCAGTATCGGCCATAGCCTTCACGGCGTTGAAAACAATTTCCGGTTGCAGAGGCAGGTCGCCAACGGTCGCACTGACAGGACAGCGGCCATCAATCTCGGTGACAATTTTTTTAACGAGGCCGGTTTCCAGAGCGCCCAAAGCACCAAGGGCCGGTTGTTTCAGGTCAATAATGTCTACGTTTGCGTTTAAAACCAGGGAGGCTTCTTCAACACTGTTTACGCTGGCAAGCATTCCGGTCATAAGCTGATCTCATCGATCGCCGAACCTGCTTCCGGCAGGTTTCCGGCATACACACCATCCTTGGCGATATGATTTTCGATGACCGCCATCAACCAACCCCAGGCCTCCAGTTCCCGGTCGCCTGCTGTTTTCTCCAGACCGATACGCAGGTAGTCGATTTCCGCTTGGATTTTTTCCAGCGGAATCCTGTTTAACCGGCTGATTAAAATCGCCGCTTCCAATACCGAATACTGGGCGCGGTTAAAGCCTCTAAAGGGGGCATGATTAACTGTATGAAGGGCTCTGCAGAACAATTTGGGCCGAGTTTTGTCGTCTTCAACGCGCACCAGTTCGACTTCGGTATGGGCCAACGCGCAGTCAAGCACCTGACCGTTGATTTTTTCCGCCGGTTTTAACGGCCAGTCGCGCCGACCGGTCAGGCATCCGGCAAAGACCCGCACATCGTCGCAATAGTTGATGACAGCGGTTTTGCTTTCCAGCAGGTTGTTGAGTGTTGTGGAGGGGCGGAACGGTAGGATGATGAATTCGTCTTGTGTCTCAGGGGATATATGAACCCCCATAGGCGCAATATGCGCCACGCCTGAACTGTTTTGGGTGATGACTATGGTTTCTTGAATCATTAGTGCTTTTTTAATGTGGT
>JAQTLI010000266.1 GCA_028714995.1 Methylobacter sp.
CTCAGGAGAAATCAGGTCTGGACAGAACGGTTTTATTGGAAAAAAGGATTGAACTTCCCAGCACAAATGTTAATACCAAAATGATACGGGTAGCCTTTCCTTATGGTTTCAAAACAGCCTGGCATACGCATGAAGGCCAAGGACCCCGTTATGTGACTAAAGGCACGCTAAAGATCATTGAACGTGGTAAAACCGGTACATACTCTGCGGGTGAAGTTTTTTGGGAGAGCGGGAACTTAATGGCGGTAGAGAACGTAGGTGATGGCGCTGCTGAAATAATTATTTTTGAATTGGCGCCTGCCAAATAAGTAATTCTTATGAAAGTAGCTGAGATTATCGGAAAAATTTGATGTCTTATGCAGAATAAAAGTAAGAGCAAGCATAATTGATAAAAACATTTATGACGGCTTATTTTTGATGTTTATTTAAAATAATGTCGTTAAAACAATAGGATATTGTTGTGTCTTTGATTTTACCTGGTGGATTTTAATCTGTGCGCATATTTCTGGCGTATATCAGCATTATTTTGATTTGGGCTACGACACCGCTGGCGATCAAATGGAGCGGTGAAGGCCCTGGTTTTCTGTTCGGTGCGGCCGCACGGATGACGGTTGGTGTCGTGTGCGTATTTATTGTGCTGGGGGCTTTGCGGCAACGCCTGGTCTGGAATCGTAAAGCACTTCAAGTGTATCTGGCCGTGGTCATACAAATCTACGGGTCGATGCTGGCAGTTTATTGGGCAGCGCAATTTATACCTTCGGGCTGGATTTCGGTGCTGTTTGGCCTTACTCCATTGATGACCGCTTTAATAGCGGCAATCTGGTTAGGTGAGCGAAGCCTGACGCCGGCTAATTTGCTGGCGTATGTTATGGGTGTTGGCGGTCTGTTTGTCATGTTTGGCTCGGCATTGCAATTGGGGCATGAAGCGGCTCTGGGTGTCGCTGGTGTGCTGGTTTCAGTGTTTCTGCAGTCATTCAGTGCGGTGTTGATAAAACGTGTTGATACGAAAGTATCGGCTTTATCTCAAGTGGCAGGTGGTTTGCTGTTGGCAGTGCCGGCGTATTTGATTACCTGGTGGGTGGTCGATGGTCGTTGGCCAGCTGAATTGCCGGTTACCAGCTTTGTATCCATCATTTATTTGGGCGTGATAGCCACGACTATCGGTTTTGTCCTTTATTACTATTTGCTCATTCATCTGACTGCTACAAAGGTCGCTTTGGTCACGCTGGCTTCACCGGTAATGGCGTTGATGATAGGCCATCTTCTTAACCATGAGCCATTGACCATGAAAGTCATTATGGGCACTCTGCTTATACTCACTGCACTGCTGATGCATGAGTTTTTTGATCGTGTTGCTATCTTTAAAAAGACATGAATCAGACAATGGCTAGTTAAAGTCTGCGATAGTCTGCCAAATTAATTTCATACTTTTTCAGCTTGGTGTAGACAGCGCGCGTTGTAATTCCCATGTCTTCCGCTGTTTTCTTTACATCACCCTGATGCTGCTTTAAAGCGCTTTCAAGGAACGCTTGCTCAACCCTGGCAATGGCCTTTTCTTTGATGTCTTTCCATTCATTGGCGTTACTTGGGTTAGCTGAAAGCTCCAAATCCAGTTTGGTTATTTCTTTGCCGGTGGTAAATAAAATACTGCGTTCAAGGATGTTTTCCAATTCTCGGACATTGCCCGGCCAGGGATAAGCGCGAATTTTTTGCATGACTTCACGGCTGACCGATTCAACTGCTTTGTTATATTTCTTGCTCAAGTTCTGAACAATCAATTGCACAAGATAAGGTAAATCTTCCGGACGTTCGACCAGGGGTGGAATGCTTAATCGAACCACATTGATGCGGTAATACAAGTCATTGCGAAACAGGTCTTGTTTGACCAGTTCTTCCAGATTGTTATTGGTTGCGGAAATTATTCTCAGATTAACCGACAAAGTTTGTTTGCCGCCAACCCTTTCCAGCTCACCTTCCTGTAGTACACGAAGTAAACGGGTTTGTGCGGCAGGGGACAGTGTATCAATTTCATCCAGAAACAAGGTGCCGCCTTCAGCTCTTTCAAAATAACCTTGATGCACCTCGATGGCTCCGGTGAATGCGCCTTTTTCATGTCCGAACAGCGCACTCTCGATCAAGCTTTCCGGAATGGCTCCGCAGTTAATGGGGATGAAGGGGTTATTGCAGCGGTCGCTCATGGCATGTATGGCGCGTGCAATCAATTCCTTCCCGACACCGGTTTGTCCTTGAATAAGCACTGTTGCCAACGTAGGTGCAATGACTTCTATGGATTGCAGGATTTTTTGCATGGCCGGTGATTTGGCAATAATAGCCGGAGGTTGGTGTATTTTTGCAGGCTGCTTGCTTTGTTTACGCCAGATCTGTTGCATGCTCTGTTCAATGCGGGAATGCAATTCATTAATATCCTGCATTTCTTTAACCGGCGTGGTGTCGGTGTATTCCATTCCTGGACGGTCTTTTGCCGCGTTCGGGTTGGTATATACACAAACTTCACACTTACCGTTGTGGCGGGCAATACTTTGTTTGATTTCCACTTTGGCGTAACCGAAATTTCTGGCTGCAATTCCGCCAAAGACACTGGAAGTCATTCTGCACAATTCAGGAAAATTGGTAACCCGGTCGCCAAAAGGACAGCAGGTGTTGGTAACAGTAATGCAATCCTGGTTGCTGGATGTCAGTGAAAAATTACCGCCAATATTGTTTTTAAGTCCGAGGATGAGTTCGGTATAGCTTTCTTTGTCGAGCAATTCACTGTTATGAGCTTCTTCCCGATAGGTTTCTTCAAAAAAACACCCGGCAGTCTTGGCAATGTGTTCAATCAATTGTTCGCAGTGCTTTTGTCCTTGTTGTTCGCTGGCATGCATCAGCTCAAGGATGAAGGTTTGCAGAAAAAAAACAGGTGTTAAATCGGAAAGAGAGCTTTTGTTCATGATATTTTGTGAAGTAAATTTTCTTTGATTGAAGCACAACTTCCTTTATTTAGTAAAGTTAAAATTTAAGTCATTGTAATTTATAAGAAACATTATTAATAATCACTGGCATAATATTTGCTGATATCGAAGTGTAACTAACAATGAGGAATTAACAATGAACCAAGATAAACCACCCTTAGATCCGCATCCATTAAGCGAGTATGTGGCCTGGGCCGGAAACCGCAACCGTGAGCCACTGCTAGGCGTTTTAAAAGAAAAGCTGCCTAAAGATCCGGCAAATGTTTTGGAACTCGCCAGCGGCAGCGGTATGCATATCAACTATTTTGCGCCGCATTTTGAGCATTTGCATTTTCATCCTTCCGATAAAGACAGGGAAGTTTTTGATAATATCAAGAAACTGTCAATCGATCACAAGAACGATAATATCGCCGATCCTGTGCATCTGGATTTAACCGATCCTCAAACCTGGTTTAATCCCGGCAAGGCACATTCATTTTCTGCCATTTTTTGCATCAATATTTTTCAGGTAGCGCCTATTTCGATCGCCAACGGCATGATGGAATGTGCATCCTATTTGCTTAATGACGATGGCTTTTTGCTGATTTATGGCCCGTTTCAGGTGGAAGGAACATTTACCACCGATTCCAATAAAGAATTTCATGAGACATTAAGTTCTAAAGGTGTCTCAGAATGGGGTTTAAAAGATGTAGCCGACCTCAAAAAGGCAGCGGCAAATCATGGCTTGGAATTAAAAGAGCAAATCAATATGCCGGCTAATAATTTCTCACTGATATTCGGCAGAAAATAATAAAATCTTTTGTAGAAACACTCCCGTTAAGGCAGGAGTGCTGTAATTCATTGAAGTTCCATAAGCAACAAAAGCCGGAAAATAGAGCATGGAGAAGAAATGTTCAGCCATTATCATCGGGGTTGGTCCAGAGCAAGGTCTGGGCGCTACACTCGCCAAATATTTTGCTTTAAAAGGTTTGCACGTTTATATCGCAGGTAGAAGCGAAGATAAGCTTCAGCAAGTAGCAGATAAAATTCGGCAAAAAGACGGCTCAGTCATTTCTGTTCTTGCCGATGCAACGGTTGAGCGCGATGTCGCGCATTTATTCAAAATGGCGCGACTGGATGGTTATGATGTAGATATTGCCGCTTATAATGTAGACAGCAATATCCCATCGCCTTTGCTGGAAACCGATGCGAAAACATTTACCACACTTTGGCAGCAAAATTGCCTGGGTGCTTTTTTCTTCGGCAAGGAAGCTATTAATGTAATGAAGGACAGACACAAGGGGACGGTTTTTTTTACAGGAGCGACAGCGTCATTAAGGGCAAAACCCCCGTTTACTGCATTTGCTTCTGCGAAAGCCGGTTTAAGGGCATTGGCGCAAGGCATGGCAAGAGAATTTTCACCGCAAGGCATACATGTGATCCATGCTGTAATTGACGGCGTGATTGATGGTGAGCGGGCAAGAAACCAGTTTCCTGACTATGTCAAAGCCAAAGGCCAGGATGGCTTGTTACAATTGGACGCCATCGCCGAAACTTACTGGGCCCTGCACAAGCAACATCCCAGTGCATGGACTCATGAACTGGATTTGAGACCGTTTAAAGAACCGTTTTAAATGTTAGAATAACTATAACTACCAAGCTGCCTGTCCTTTATTTCCCTAAAAAATTATCGTATGAAAATTCGTGCACTATTTACATTATTGTCCCTCATTGCCGGTACTGCCAATGCCACGACTTACACATTGCCGGAAAACAGCAATGACACCGTCATTACTCAGTTCCATGACGATGTGCCTTTAACACGTGCGGAACAAAACGAGACCTTACCGGATGTGGCCAGGCGCTTTCTTCTGGGACAGACGGAAATAGTGCGGTTGAACCCCAGTGTTGATCGTTGGCAAGTCAAAAAGGACGAGATTGTTCGTTTACCCAACAGACGGATTTTGCCGGATACGCCGCACGAAGGAATTACCTTAAATATTGCCGAAT